>JAFIEL010000199.1 GCA_020832585.1 Natronohydrobacter sp.
GCGGACGCGGGCGGACGCTGGCACCGGGCGCAGGCGCGGGCGAGAAGATCACACCTGTTGACGGCTCGGACGGGGCGGGGGCCGGTTCGGGTACAGGTTGGGGCGCAGGCGCAGGCGCAGGTTCAGGCTGCGGGGTCGGTTGCGGCTGTGGCTGTGGCGCAGGCTCCGGTTCCGGCACTGGCTCAGGTTCAGGTGCGGGCTGCGGTGCGGGTTCCGGGGCAACGGGTTCGGGGGCCTGGATCTCCGGCTCTGGTGCCGGGGCAGGGGCTACAGGGGCCGGGTCCGGCGCAGCTGCGCTGGGTTCAGGGCGCGCTTCGCTCAGCGCGGCGAAATCCTCGGCAGAGATCAGCGACACATCTGCCACGGGGATGGTCAGGGACGAGTCGGGGGCCTGAAACAGATCAAACAGCATGACCCAGACAATCAGGCCAAGATGTGCCACACCCGAGACTTTCTGCCCCGTGTCCATGCGTCCCCAGATGCCCGCCACAATGGCCATAAGACTATGATGCCCTTCTTGCGCGCTCAGTTGGCCGTGCCGTCAAAGCGCGGCCCGCCTTGTTCGGTCACAAGCCCGATATTGTTGAACCCGCCCGTGTTCAGCGCCCCCATGATCTGCACCACACGCTCATACGGGATAGACCCGTCCGCGCGCAGGAATACCTTGTTGTCGCGCCGCTCTGCAGCGATGGCGCGCAGTTGCGGGATCAGGTTATCCGGATCGACCTCGGTGGACATAATCAAGACTACGCCATCAGCCGTGAGCGTGATCGACAGTGGCTCTTCCTGCTCGGCAGGCAATGCGCCTGCCGAGGTGCGCGGCAATTCCACCGGCACGCCGACGGTCAGCATGGGCGCGGCCACCATGAAGATGATCAAGAGCACCAGCATCACATCCACAAAAGGCGTGACGTTGATTTCCGACATCTTGCCCGCGCCACCGCGCCGTCTGCGCCGTCCTGTGCCGCCGCCCTTCTTGATGAATTGCGCGCCCATGGCTCAGGCCGCGTCCAGCTGGCGCGACAGGATGGTGTTGAACTCGTCGGCAAAGGCCTCATAGCCCGAGATGATCGCGTCGCTGTCATCGGTCAACTTGTTGTAGAAGATCGTGGCCGGGATCGCGGCGAGCAGCCCCAGACCGGTCGCGAGCAGCGCCTCGGCGATACCGGGGGCGACGACGGCAAGGTTGGTGGATTGCGCCAGAGCGATTTCCTCGAAGGCGTGCTTGATCCCCCAGACCGTGCCGAACAGCCCGATGAAGGGCGAGGCAGAGCCGACCGAGGCCAGAAAGGTCAGCCCCCCCGTCAGATCGCGCGATTCCTTGGTGATCGCCACATCCATCGACCGGTCGATCCGCGCCACGGCACCGGGGATCAGCCGCCCGTCGGCGCGATGCGAGCGCCGCCATTCGGTCATGCCTGCCGCAAAGACCCGCTGCGGCGAGGTCGCGGGCGCAGGCCCGATCTGGTCGTAAAGCTCATCGAGCGGTTCGCCCGACCAGAAGGCCGCCTCGAACTCTTCGGCTTCGGCACGGGCGCGGCGATAGCGGATATGTTTCTGGATAATGATCGCCCAGGACCAGAAGGAGGCGACGATCAGCGAGATCATCACAAGCTGCACCGTCAGCGTGGCGCGCGCGAAAAGGGCGACGAGCGAGAAATCAATCTCCTGCGTCGAAGTCAGGGTTGTGGGGTCCATGGGCCTCTGCTCACTCGTGATCTGCCGCTCTCAATGGGCGGCTTTGCGCCAGACCATACAACAAGACAAGCGCCTTACCAACACAAGCGTGTTATACCTGCGGTTTATTCGGCGGGTTTTTGACTGATTTCGTGCAACAGGGCGGCAGGCAGAGGCTTCGGACGCCCCGTATCGGCCAGACAGACCAGCGTGACCTCGGCCTGAAACAGCGTTTGCGTGTCGCGCGTGACGGATTGGTGCAGCACCAGCCGCGCGGCTTTGTGGCTGGTGTAGGTGGTGGTGACGTGCAGCAGATCGTCGAACCTCGCGGGCGCAAGGTAATCCGCCACCACCCGGCGCACGGCAAAGACGCCCGCGCCTTCGGCCTTCATCGCGGCCTGATCTAGCCCCAGTGCGCGCAGCCATTCGCTGCGGCCCCGCTCGATGAATTTCAGGTAATTGGCGTAATAGACGATCCCTGCGAGGTCGGTATCCTCGTAATAGACGCGGACGGGGAGGGTGTGGGTCATTTGGTATTGTCCGTCTTGATCAGGCCAGAGAAGCCCGCGACGGCGAGCAGGGTGAGGGCCCAGCCTGCGATGATATGCGCCCAGAGATACCAGCGCGCATATTTGCCAAAAGGCTTGGTGTCGTCGGGTATCCAGTAGCTTTGCATTTCCAGCGCAACCACGGGGAACAGCGTGTCGGCGGAATAGAAAAGCGCGTTGAAATGCGGGTAAGATTGCCCTTCTGGTTGGGCGCGGAAGCACTCAACTTGCGTTGCGTGTGACTGCCAGCGCCGTGCGCCCCACTCGGCACATTCGACCCACGCAGGGTGAACTTGTGTTTGTGGAAGGTTCGGTTTGATTTCTCCGGTCCAACTCGCAAGAAAGAAGATGATAGTTCCAATGGCCCAGACTGGCAGCAAGCCCCGCCAAAGTGCGTCCAATGGTTTGCGGCCATAGCCAACCAGAAACCCAAGAAGCCGATCCCATTTGCGTGCAACCCACAACCAACCAGCGCCAAAGACGACTTTTGTTTTTTGGCTTAGCTTTTCTGTTCCTTCGAGGGATTCCGCGACACTGTCCCGCAAGGCCGATAATTCGCGCGCTTCTCTCTCGCGCCGCGCCAGGCGTTGCAGACGTTCCTTTTCGATCAGGATTTTCGTGGCATCGGCCCCATACCCCATCTCGCGCAGTACCTTGGCACAATGCTCATAGGGGTCGGGCGAGAAGTCTTGGCTGTAGTCTCGCGGCTTTTGCAGCGCCAGCCATTTCAAGCGCATGTCTGCGTCTGTCGGGGCGTCATTGCCCAGAAAAGCACCATAGCGACAGCGATCAAGTTCTATCTTGTCAGGCCAGCAGGCCGGGTCATCGCAAATGGACCCCAAACTCGCGTCGGTCAAGTCAATGCGACCGCTGACCGTTGTGTCCCGGCGCAAGAAAAATGCGCCTGCTATCTTGGCCCCCGCACAGTTCAGCGCCGTGCCCTTAGCCTTCAACTCCGCGCCGTCGCACTCCAGTGTGCCGCCTAGCCGCGCACCCCGCAGCCGCGTTTCGCCCGCGATTTTGACCCCGCGTAGAAAAACGCCACCCTGGGTCTGCATCCCATCGCAAATCAGCGCCATGCCCTTGGCCTGCAACTCCGCGCCTTCGCAGACCAAATCGCCCCCCAGCCGCGCGCCTAGAAGCCGCACCGCGCCCGCGATTTTAGCCTCGTGCAGAAAAACACTGCCCTCGGCCTGCATCCCGTCACACCTCAGCGCCTCGCCCTTGGCATGCAACGCTGCGCCGTCGCAGGACAGATCGTCCAGCCGCGCGCCCAGCAGCCGCACTTCGCCCGCAATCTTGGCCTCACGCAGAAAGACACTGCCCTCGGCCAGTAAGCGATCTGCCGTGATGTCGGCTTTCACTTCTGACCTGTTCAGAAACAGGTTTTTCACCTTGGCCGAGCGCAGGATGATCGGGTCTGGGATCTGGCAGGCCCAGAGCCCCAGATCATGGGGCAGGGTAGCGCCTTCGAAATCCAGCCCTTTGGTGTTTTCGCTGTGTTTCTCATCCCCAAGAATATACGCCCCCGCGACCTGCAACCCCGTTTCCGGCAGGCGGCAAGTGTCGCAGCCGCCAAGGGCGAGGTAGCGGAGGAATGTGGCGCGCAGGGTGACGGCATCGCTCGGGCCGTCCGGCACGCTGTCCGAAACTCGAAAGAACTTGCGATTGCCCGCTTGCAGCCATTTGACCAGCTTCTCCTCGGCACTTGTCAGCTTCTTGAAATCCGCCAGCACCTTCATTGCAGCCCCCCCATCCGCGCCGCCAGCCGCAGCGCGTGCACGGGGTCCGTCGCCACCGCAGGCAGCACCGGATCATAGACCGCGCGGATCAGCGCGCCGATTTCGGGGCGCAAAACAACAGTTTCGCCCGCGACCGCCAGCGCAGACCGCTCCATGAACGCCGTGTCCGACCATAGCAGGATCACCTGCACCGCCTGTGACAGCGCGAGGGTTTCGGCGGGCGTTTCGGACAGCACATCATCCATCTGGATGAACACAAACGCCGCCTTGATCGCATTAGCCTCGTCAAACCGGAACACCCGATACTGGTTCGCCCCCGCCGCCTGCAAGCGCGCGACCAGCGGCCCCAAGCCCTCGATAAGCCGGTCCAGCCCCGGCACCTCCAGCAACTCGCCCCAGTCGCGGAAGAAGAACACCATCAGATTCGCGCCCAGTT
>JAFIEL010000258.1 GCA_020832585.1 Natronohydrobacter sp.
GCATTGGCCTCGGGGATCTGGCGCGCGACCGCCATCATCAGCGAAATCGCGTGTTCTGCTGTGGTGACGGAATTGCCGAAAGGCGTGTTCATCACGATCACGCCCTTTTTGGACGCTGCCGGAATATCGACATTGTCCACACCGATCCCGGCGCGGCCCACAACTTTCAGATTGGTTGCGGCTGCCAGAACCTTGTCCGTGACCTTGGTGTTCGAGCGGATGGCCAGACCGTCAAATTCGCCGATCATGTCGAGCAGACGTTCCTTGTCCTTGCCGAGTTTCGGCTCGAAAGTGACATCGATGCCGCGGTCGCGGAAAATCTGGACAGCGGTTTCGGAAAGGGCGTCAGAGACGAGAACCTTGGGTGCCATGAATGTGGCTCCTTCATGTGAGGGAAGGTGCGTGCCGAGCACGCACCCTACGAGAGGGGGGGTAGGGTGCGTGCTTGTGCACGCACCTTCGATTGATCAGGCCGCGTCGGCCAGGGCGGCGCGTTCCGCGTGATAGGCCCAGTCGAGCCAGTCCATCAGCGCGGCCACATCCGACGTTTCAACCGTGGCCCCGCACCAGATGCGCAGGCCCGCAGGCGCATCACGATACGCCCCGATATCAAAGGCCACGCCTTCTTTCTCCAGCCGCTTGGCCACGGCCTTGGCGAAGGCTGCGCCATCGGTGATCGCGGGATCGGTGAATTTCAGGCACACGCTGGTATTCGACGCCGTGGCTGGATCTTCGGCCAGATTGGCGATCCAGTCATGTGCGGCGCAGAACTCTGCAATCACGGCTGCATTGGCCTCGGACCGCGCGATCAGCGCGTCAAGCCCGCCGATCCGGCGTGCCCAGTCCAGCGCCACCAGATAATCCTCGACCGCGAGCATCGAGGGGGTGTTGATCGTCTCGCCCTTGAAAATGCCCTCGATCAGTTTGCCGCCCTTGGTCATGCGGAAAATCTTCGGCATGGGCCATTCAGGCGTGTAGCTTTCCAGCCGCTCCACCGCGCGGGGCGACAGGATCAGGATGCCATGCGCCGCCTCGCCGCCCATCACCTTCTGCCAGGAGAATGTCGTCACATCCAGCTTGTCCCAAGGCAGGTCCATCGCAAAGGCCGCCGAGGTCGCATCGCAGATCGTCAGCCCCGCGCGGTCATCGGGGATCATGTCGCCATTGGGCATCCGCACGCCCGATGTGGTGCCATTCCATGTGAACACCACATCCGTGTCATAATCAATCGCGGCCATGTCGACGATATGGCCATAATCGGCGGTGCGCACATCCGCATCGAGTTTCAGCTGCTTGACCGCATCTGTCACCCAGCCCGCGCCGAAGCTTTCCCAGGCGACCATCGTCACCTTGCGCGCGCCCAGTAGCGACCACATCGCCATCTCGACAGCACCGGTATCCGACGCCGGGACGATCCCGATACGGTAGTCGCTCGGCACGCCAAGGATTTCGCGAGTGCCTTCGATCGCGGCCAGAAGCTTGTTCTTGCCCACAGCCGCGCGGTGCGACCGCCCAAGGGGCGCATCAGCCAGCAAATTGAGTGAAAAATCGGGGATCTTGGCGCAGGGGCCAGAAGAAAAGCGCGGATTTGCCGGGCGCTTGGCCGGTTGTGCAGGTCCAGACATGGTATCCTTCCAGATATGTGCCCTTCGTTGGGGAAGGGTGTCCCGCTGTTGGCATTACGCCCCGTTCCTGACTGGCGCAAGTCCGATAATTGCTCTAGAGCGCCGCTTGAGCATGCAAAAACGACGCAGCCTGTTCACCATCGGAAACTTGCCCAGAGGACCGCCCGGAAAATGTATGTCGCCACGCTTCTGACCAACCCTGCCACCCCGAAGCTTGACGCCGCGACCGTGGAAGCGCTCCGCAATGCCTGGGGCGGCGGTTCAGCAATCTGGCTCAATCCCGGCATTGCAGCGGAGTTTTCCTTGCATGTCCTGCCTGACACTCTCTGGCAGGTCTGGGACGACATGCAGGCGCTGGGCATCGATCTGGCGGTCCAGCCCGCTGAGGGGCGGCGCAAGAAGATGCTGCTTGCCGATATGGACAGCACCATGATCGGGCAGGAATGTATTGACGAACTGGCCGATGAAGCGGGCGTCGGGGAATATGTTGCGGGCATCACCGCGCGCGCGATGAATGGCGAGCTGGATTTCGAATCGGCGCTGCGCGAACGTGTGGGGCTGCTCAAGGGGCTGGATGCGGGCGTAATCGCCAAGGTTCTTGCCACGCGCATCAGTTTCACCCCCGGCGGGCGTGAATTGATTGCCACGATGAAGGCCGAAGGGGGCTATGCGGCGCTGGTCTCGGGCGGGTTCACGGCGTTTACGGGCCATGTCGCGCAAGCCCTCGGGTTCGATGAACACCGCGCCAATACGCTGCACATCGAGAACGGCCAACTGACTGGCACTGTGGCCGAACCGATCCTCGGGCGCGAGGCCAAAGTCGCGGCGCTGGACGAGATCAGCGCGCGACTGGGGATCACACCGCAGGATGTGATGGCCGTGGGCGACGGGGCGAATGATCTGGGCATGCTGGGCCGCGCCGGGGCAGGGGTTGCGCTGCATGCGAAACCCTCGGTCGCGGCGCAATGCGATCTGCGCATCAATCATGGCGATCTGACGGCGCTGCTCTATCTACAAGGCTACAGCATCGATCAATTTGTCAGCACGGTCTGAGCGCTGAACCGGCATTGGCTGGAACCGGCGCGACCTATATGCGATGCTGGCGCCAGACATCGCTTGTGAAGGACCGCCCATGCCCATCAAGAACCGCTTTGCCGAACTCCTGCCCGAAATCACCGCATGGCGGCAGGATTTCCACGCCCATCCTGAACTGATGTTCGATTGCCACCGCACGGCCGGGGTTGTCGCGGAGAAGCTGCGCGAATTCGGCTGTGATGAGGTGGTTGAAGGCATCGGGCGCACAGGCGTTGTCGGGGTGATCAAGGGTCGCAGCACCGCATCTGGCCGTGTCGTGGGGCTGCGCGCAGATATGGACGCGCTGCCCATCCATGAAGCTACTGGCCTTGACTATGCCTCGAAAGAAGCGGGCAAGATGCACGCTTGCGGGCATGACGGCCACACGGCCATGCTGCTGGGGGCTGCGAAATATCTGGCCGAGACGCGCAATTTCGATGGCACGGTCGTTGTGATCTTCCAGCCCGCCGAAGAGGGCGGCGGCGGTGGCGATGTCATGTGCCGCGAAGGGCTGATGGCGCGATTCGGCATTGATGAAGTCTACGGCATGCACAACTGGCCCGGCGTGCCGGAAGGGACTTTCGCCATTCGTCCGGGGCCGTTTTTCGCCGCCACCGACCAGTTCGAAATCGCGGTCGAGGGGCGCGGTGGCCATGCTGCGAAGCCGCATCACTGTATCGATACCACACTGGTTGCGGCGCATCTGGTCGTGGCGCTGCAAAGCATCGTCAGCCGTAATGCCGATCCGACGCAGGAAGTTGTGGTCTCGGTCACGTCTTTTGTCACGGAAAGCCAGGCCTTCAACGTGATCCCGCAGCATGTCACCCTGCGCGGCACAGTGCGCACGCTGAGCGACGAGATGCGCGGATTGGCGGAAACCCGGCTCAAGGCTATCGCCGAACATGCCGGGGCCATGTTCGGGGCCGAGGCGCGGGTCGATTACCGCCGGGGCTATCCGGTCATGGTCAATTCCGAGGTTGAGACCGAATACGCCAGCCACGCGGCACGGGCGGTTTCAGGCGATTGCGCGACCGCACCGCTGGTCATGGGCGGCGAGGATTTCGCCTATATGCTGAACGAGCGTCCGGGGGCCTATATCCTTGTCGGCAATGGCGACACGGCAGACGTCCACCACCCGCATTACAATTTCAACGATGCGATCATTCCCGCCGGGTGCAGTTTCTGGGTGGAACTGGCCGAACAGCGGCTCTCTGCAGCGTGACCCCATGCAAAAAGCCCCGGCAATGCCGGGGCTTTTCTCGATAAGACGATGCAATCAGGGGCAGGGTGCCTCGTAATAGGTGCCATCGCCGCGCGCGTAAGCGCAACGCCCGGTCTGGGTATTCTGCGCCAGCAACGTGCCCGCCGCTGCACCGGCGACTGTGCCGATGATCGTCCAGTTGGTGTTCGCGCCCAGCAGGTTTGCCACCGCAAGTCCACCGGCCGCGCCAGCCACGCCGCCGACGACACTGCGCTCGGTCTGGGTCATCTGGCATCCTGCCACTACAAGCACCGCCGCCATCAGGCCCGCTGAAATCAGTTTTGTCATGTCTTGTCCTTTCCAGAGTGTTTGAATCACACCATCACACTACTCTAGCAGATTCCTGTCGGGTGTCATCCGCCACGGTTTCGGTGGGCGAAACTCCACTTATCACTCAACATTTACTTCGGGCGACATTACTGCATCCCGTCAGGAAAACAGCCGCAGTGCCTATCCCTTGAACTGCAGCGAGAGGCGCAGGGCAGAGCGATCGTGCACAATGCTCAGTCTGCAACGCTGCGCCGCAACTTCGGATATCGCAAGGGCGAAGTGAATACGGGCCGATGTGATCGGTGCGTCCGAGTGCCCCAGCGCAAGCGCGGACCAAAGCTCGTCCTCGATCTTGAGCCGCTCTGACATGCCGACAAGGGTCAGCCCCCCCTCACAGTCCTCTATACGGATTTCTCCGCCCCATGGCAGCGCGGTTTCAAGGCACATGATCAGCAGGAAGGCCAGTTTAACCCTGCGCCGCGATAGTTCGACACGACTGTTCCAGCAGATGGACTGTTTCTGCAGCTTGTCGATTGCAGTTATAACAGAGTTGATCTCTGCCTGCGACATGCCCTGTTCATCAGAGACCGCGCCGAAGGTGATGCGGTAGAACCGCAGCCGCGTCATCGCGCTCTGGATGCTTTCGGCAATCAGGTCCATTTCTGGACCGTGGCTGATCTGCCCCATGTTCAACAGTTCCAGCCCGTTCCCGATCGCGCCCATGGGGCTGACCAGATCATGACAAATCCGCGAGGCCACCAGCGCGGACAGGTCTGGCCCGTCGTTTGGCGTTTGATCTGTCTCGCGTCCAACGCTATGGAATGAAGAATGAGCCATCTTGTTCTTGCCCCCGGAATGTTCGTGCGACACCCTCAGCACCCCGAATGGGGCGTCGGGCAAGTGCAGTCGCGGGTTAACGCCACTGTGACTGTCACATTCCCTGATGCGGGTAAAAAGGTCATTAATGCCTCATCGGTTGCTTTGATCCTTGTGTTTGAAACCGACCTATAGGCTCACACAACCCATGATTGCAAACAAGTCGCTTTCTGGAAACACTGTGTTTTTTGCTGACATGACGCTGGCCGACAACGCATCAAGCAGGACAAAATGAGCATTGAACCATCTGCATTCGCCGGGCAGGGCAGTTGTTCAGGCTCGTTCGAGGTCAGACTTGCACACTCTGCCGCAGATCTGCGCGCGGCGCAGCGCCTGCGTTACCGGGTGTTTGTCGAGGAAATGGGCGGAGATGGGCCCTTGGTCGATCATGCGCAAAAACTGGAATGTGACGCGCTCGATCCGGTGTTCGACCATTTGCTTCTGGTCGACAAGAGCCGCGATCCCGCAGCCGAGGCGCATGTGATCGGGGCTTACAGATTGCTGCCTGACACGCGTCTTGCAGCCGCAGGGCGTTTCTACTGTGATGCCGAGTTCGACCTTGCTCCCCTGCACCGTTCCGGGCGGCGATTGTTGGAATTGGGCAGATCCTGCATCGATCCTGCGCATCGCGGGGGGGTCGGAATGTTGCAGATGTGGCAGGGGCTTGCGGAGTATGTTGTGCAACACGACATCGGGATCCTGTTTGGTGCCGCCAGTTTTCCCGGCACGGACCCGGCTGTATTCGCGCAATCCCTGGCCTGCCTGCATCACCTGCACCTTGCGCCTGAGCATTTGCGCGTGCGTGCAACCCAGACGAATGGCTACAGACCGCTGCCGCAAGCCGAACTTGACCGCAAGCACGCCATGCGCGAGATGCCACCGCTGATTCGCGCCTATCTGCGGCTTGGGGGCATGGTGGGCGAAGGGGTGTTCATCGATAAGGATTTCCGCACCACCGATGTCTGCATCATCCTCGACACGGCGCATCTGACCGCGCAGGCCCGCAGCCTTGCGGCACGCAACCTGACCGTCACGCCGCAGTCATGACCTGGTACTCGGAAGAGCGACCGCCACAGCGCAGCATCCCCCCCGCCCGCTGGCCCCGCGTGGGCCTGCGCCTCTGTCTGATGGCCGTGGTGATCTTTGGGGGATTGGCGCTGCATATGGCCCTGCGCCTGATCGAGCGCCCGCTTTTCGGGACAGCCCGGCCCCTGACCGCGCCGCTGACCCAGACAGTCTGCCGCGCTACACTGCTCATCCTGCGATTGAGCGTCGCGGTCGAAGGCCAACCGGCAACAGGACGCGCCGCCCTTGTGGCCAATCACAGTTCCTGGCTGGATATTTTTGTGCTTAACAGCGCAACGCAGGTCTATTTCGTGTCCAAGGCCGAAGTGGCCGACTGGCCCGGCATCGGCTGGCTGGCGCGGGCGACCGGAACCGTTTTCATCCGCCGTGATCGGCGCGAGGCCGCGCAGCACAAATCCATGCTCGAATCCCGCCTGCAGGACGGGCACCGCCTGCTGCTCTTTCCCGAAGGCACCAGTTCCGACGGGTTGCGTGTGCTGCCCTTCAAGACCACCTTGTTTCAGGCATTTCTGACCCCCGATCTGCGCGAAATCCTGCAGGTTCAGCCTGTCAGCGTCACTTACACTGTGCCTCAGGGCGCAGACCCGCGCGCGCTGGGCTGGTGGGGGAATATGGATTTCGGCAGCCATCTGTTGCAGGTGCTGGCCATGCGGCGCGCCGGACAGGTGCGGCTTGTCTTTCACTCGCCCTTGCGCGTGGCGGACCTGCCCGAGCGCAAGGCGCTGGCGCTGGCCTGCGAACAGGCCGTGCGCGCAGGGTTCAGTCCGCAAGCCTAGCGCAGCGGGGCTGTCAGTTCCCGCAGCGCGGCCAAGGGGTCTTCTTGCGACCAGATCTCCTCTCCGATCGCCAGAAAATCGACCACAGGTGCCAGGCTCTCGACCAGATCGCGGCTCAGCGCGCCTTCGGCCACCACTGGCAATTCTATCATTGCCGACCACCATTCGAAGATCTCGCGCGGGGCCACCTGCCCATCGCCCAGTGCCTGCGCGCCGACCGGGCCGAAACTGACATAATCTGCGCCCGCCTCGCCCGCGGTGATCCCGTCATGGCGCAGAGTCCCGCACCAGGACCCGATGATCGCATCTTGCCCCATGCTCTCGCGCAGCTTGCGGATGCGCGCATGGGCACCCTGCAGATGTACCCCGTCCAGACCCAGCCGCTCGACCATAAGCACATGATCCGCAATCACCAGCGGAATATCCCGCGCATGGGCAATCTCGCGCAGCGCGTCCCCCGTGCGCAGGATTGCGTCCTCGTCCTGACTGGCCAGCGCCAGCCGCAGGCAGGCAATCTCGGCCCCGTCCAGCACGCGCGCCAGCCTGTCGGGAAAAACCGCAAGGTCGATCACGGGCGGGGTAATCAGGTATAGCTGGGGAACATCCGCGCTCATGAGGCACCTCTTCGGGGAAACTGGGCTCTCTTACCCCCGCGACAGATGGGAAACAAGCGGCCCTGCGCTTGCAGCAGGGTGCTGTGGGCGCTATGGCAGGGCAGTTTCCGACAGCAGCCACCAGAGCGCCGATGACCCCCAAGGATGACGAGCTTTTTGATGCGCCCACCCCCGTCATGGTGCTGGTGCGCCCACAGATGGGCGAGAATATCGGCGCAGCCGCCCGCGCGATGCTGAATTTCGGCTGCGCGCGGATGCGGCTTGTCGCGCCCCGCGACGGTTGGCCCAACCCGAAGGCCACGGCCATGGCCTCGGGGGCCTCGCCCGTTCTGGAGCGCGCGGGCGTGTTCGACACGCTGCCGCAGGCCATCGGCGATTGCGATTATGTCTATGCGACCACAGCGCGGGGGCGGGGGCTGACCAAGCCTGTGCTGACACCCGAACGCGCGATGCAGCAAGCGCGTGTTCTCGCGGCTGAAGGCAAACGCGTGGCGGTGCTGTTCGGCCCGGAACGCGCGGGGCTGGAAAACGAGGATGTGGCGCGCGCCAATGCGATCATTACCGTGCCGGTGAACCCGGCGTTTTATTCGCTCAATCTGGCGCAATGCGTGCTGTTGGTCGCCTATGAATATGCGCGCCTTGGCAGCGACACCCCGCCCGAGGTGCTGGCCATGGCCGGGACCGATTTCGCGACATCTATCGAGCGCGAGAAGCTGGGCGATCATTTCGAGGACCGGCTTGCGGAAGCGGGCTTTTTCCACCCGCCTGAGAAAGCGCAGGCCATGCGTCTGAACCTGCGCAACATGTGGGCGCGGCTGCATCTGACCCGCGCAGATGTGCAGACCCTGCACGGGATGTTGCGCCAGATCCTCCGGGGGCAGGGGCGCTGATGCTGGCCGCCCTGCGCCGCCTTGCCTTTGCATTGGTGGCGCTGGCGGTCCTTGGTGGCGCGGCGCTTGGCTTTGCCTATCCGCTTCTGCCCGCAGCCCTCTGCCCGGCCTGTTTCGGCTTGCAGGCTCTGGACAACGGGATTGTCGTTCAAGGCGGCACCAGCCGCGCGCGGCAGACCGAACTGGCAGACCTGACCGCGCAGGCCGAAGCCCATGTCGCCGCAGAACTCGGCCCCATCGGGATCGCCTATCGCGCAATCTTCTGCTCTGACCCCGACTGCGCTGCCCGACTTCGTGTGCAGGGTGCCGCAGGGCTGACGATCTCGACCCCCTTCGGGACTGTCGTCTATATCGCGCCGCATGGCGCCAGCCAGGAAATCCTGCGCCATGAACTGGCCCATGTCGTGATCCATCACCGCGCCGGGCTGATGGCCACACTGAACGGACGTCTGCCCGCCTGGCTGGACGAAGGGCTTGCCGTGATCGTCTCGGATGATCCCGCCCATCTGCGCGCGGGCGACAGTGTGGCGCGCTGCGCAGCCCCGCCGGTGCGGCTGGTCGCAAACCCGTTCGACTTCGCCCGCGCCGCCGCCCTTGACCCCGGCATCTACACCCGCTCCGCCTGCGCGGCCTTGCACCTTGAGGCGCAGCTCGGGGGACGCGCCGCGCTGCTCTCCGCCATAGACAGCCTGCGCGACGGGGCAATCCTGCCTGATCTGGATCTGACCGCCGCGCAAGCAGACTGAGCCCGCCCTGCGACAGAGCACGCGCTTGCACGCAGGCCCCGCAAGCACTAGCTTGCGCGCCAGAACGACAAGGAGCGCCAGATGGCCAAGAACCGCGCGATTTTCGAAGAGGTCAGCGAGACCAGATCCGCAAAACCCCAGCCCACGACCGGCGGCATTGACCGCCATCCCAAAGGCGCGCGGGGCGCGATCCGGCTCTGGCTCATGTCGCTTTTCGCGCTCGTTTGCGTGATGATCGTGGTGGGGGGCATGACACGGCTGACCGATAGCGGTCTGTCGATCACCGAATGGCGGCCTGTCACCGGGGCAATCCCGCCGCTCAGCCATGAAATGTGGCTGGAGGAATTCGAGAAATACCGCCAGATCGACCAATACCAGATCGTCAATCGCGGCATGAGCCTTGATGAATTCAAGGTCATCTACTGGTGGGAATGGGGCCATCGCCAGCTTGGCCGCGTGATCGGGCTGGTCTGGGGCGTGGGTTTCCTGTTTTTCTGGCTGACCAAACGCATCCCGACCGGCTGGACGCCACGTCTGCTGGGTCTGGGGGCCTTGGGCGGGCTGCAAGGCGCGATCGGCTGGTGGATGGTGGCGTCGGGCCTGAATGAGGGCATGACGGCGGTTGCGTCCTACCGCCTGGCCACGCATCTGGGTCTGGCCTTCGTGATCCTTGGGCTGATCGCGTGGTACACGTTCCTGCTCAACCGCCCCGAATCCGATCTGATCGCGGCGCGGCGCGCGCGCGAGGGCAAGCTCTATTCCATGTCCACCGGGCTGATGCATTTCGCCTTTCTGCAAATCCTGCTCGGCGCGCTGGTTGCAGGCATTGACGCCGGGCGCGGCTATACCGATTGGCCGCTGATGAATGGCGTGTTCCTGCCGCCGGAACTGTTCGCCATGCAGCCGGTCTGGGTCAATTTCTTCGAGAACCCCGCCACGACCCAATTCATCCACCGCAAGGCAGGCTATTTGCTGGCGATTTTCGCGGCGGTTGTCTGGTTGCGGGGGCGCAAGTCCAGCCATAGCGCGACGCGCACGGCCTATCACGCGATGATCTTGGCCATGCTCGCGCAGATCGCGCTGGGCATTGTGACAGTCCTTTATGGCGCACCGTGGCAACTGGGGATCGCGCATCAGGCGACCGCCGTACTGCTATGGGTGCTGATCATCCGCGCACGACATCTGGCCCAATACCCGCGCTTCGACAGCCTGCGCGGACAGGGGACACGCGCATGAGTGCCTATCTCGATCTGATGAATTTCGCCCGCCAGACCGAAGCGCTGGCGCAGGTTTCGGGGCGGCTCGGCTGGGACCAACAAACCGTGATGCCGCGCGGATCAAACGCGCAGCGGTCCGAGGAAATGGCTGCGATCGAGGACGTGCTGCACGCCCGCCGCACGGATCCGCGCCTTGGTGACTGGCTGGACACTGCCGAAGCCCCGGACGAGACTGCAGCCGCCAATTTGCGCGAATTGCGCCGATCTTACGCACGCAACACCAAGGTTCCGGCGCGACTGGCCTCAGAACTCGCGCGGATCACCCCACTGGCGCAATCGGCCTGGGAAGATGCGCGCGAAAAGGGCGATGTCGCGGCCTTCCTGCCTTGGCTGAAACAGATGATCGCGCTGCGGCGCGAGGAAGGGCAGGCCATTGCCGCCGGGGGTGACGCCTATGATGCGCTGATGGCCGATTACGAGCCGGAAACCGACAGCGCGACTGTGGCCGAAACCTTCGCCCAGATGCGCCCGCGATTGGTGGCGCTGCGCGATGCGATCCTTGGCGCGGATACACCGCCCGCGCTGAGCGGCCATTTCCCGCAAGACGGCCAGATGCGCCTCTCGCGCGATCTGGCGCAGCGGTTCGGCTATGACCTGATGCGCGGACGGATTGATCTGGCGGTGCATCCGTTTTCATCCGGGTCGGGGCAGGATGTGCGCATTACGACCCGCGTGGCCGAAGATGACCCGTTCAACTGCCTCTATTCCACCCTGCACGAAGTGGGCCACGGCGCCTATGAACAGGGCGTGGATGCGGCCCATTTGCTGACCCCCATCGGGCAAGGGGCGTCCATGGGCGTGCATGAAAGCCAGAGCCGCATCTACGAGAACCAGCTTGGCCGTTCGCCCGCGTTTTGCCACTGGCTTTACGGCGCAATGGTGCAGGAATTCGGCCCGCTTTCGCTGCCCGATGCCGACAGCTTCTATGCCGCGGTCAATCGCGTCACCCGCGGCTATATCCGCACCGAGGCCGATGAGGTGCAATATAACCTGCATATCATGCTGCGCTTCGATCTGGAACGCGCGCTGATCGGCGGCACCCTCGCACCCGAGGATCTGGAAGAGGCATGGAACACCCGCTTTGAAGCCGATTTCGGCTATCCCGTCGACAAGCCCGCCAATGGTGTGTTGCAGGATGTGCATTGGGCGGTGGGTCTGTTTGGGTATTTCCCGACCTATGCGCTGGGCAATCTCTATGCAGGCTGTCTGCATCAGGCGCTGCGGCAGGATCTGCCTGATCTCGACACGCATCTGCGTGCAGGCGACCTGCGGCCCGCGACGGACTGGCTGCGCGAGAGGTTGCAGCGTTTCGGTGCCCTGCGCACGCCACGCGACACGATCCGGGCAGCTTGCGGGGCTGAGCCGGATGCAGAGCCATTGCTTGACTATCTCGAGGCCAAATTCCGCGCGCTCTACCGGCTCTGATCTGCCTGCTGCAGTGGCAGGCGAAGTATCGCGCACAAACCGCCAAGCGATGCGCTCTCGTCCAGTGTGAAGCTGCCGCCATGCGCGCGCGCAGCATCCGCGACGATCGCCAGACCCAGCCCCATTCCGCCACTGTCGGAATTGCGCGCCTCGTCCAGCCGCACGAAAGGATCGCAGGCCCGCGCGCGATCTTCGGGCGCGATCCCCGGCCCGTCATCCTCGACCCGAAGCTCGATCCCCGCAGGCGTCAGACGGCGGCTGACCTCGGCCTTGCTGCCATGGCGCAAGGCATTGCTGATCAGGTTGTCCAGCGCACGGCCCAGCGAACCGGCCTTGACCATCACCGGTGGCAAGGCAGGCGGGGGCAGGGACAGGCTGACCTGATGCCCGGCGGACCGGTAGCGCGCCACAAGATCGGCGATCACCTGATCCAGATCACACGCCTCAAGATGCTCAGTCATCTGCCCGCGTGTGTAATCCAGAAACCGCTCCAGCCGGGCTTCCAGATCGAGGATTTCTATTTCCAAAGCTGCGCGGTCCTCGCTGTCGTCCATCATCGACAGGATCAGCCGCATCCGCGTCAGTGGCGTGCGCATGTCATGGCTCACACCCGACAGCATGATCTGCTGTTGCGCCCGCTGCCGCTCCAGCCGGTTGCGCATGTCGATGAAGGCATGCGCCGCCGCCCGTACCTCGCGTGCCCCCGAGGCCCGCAGCGCCACCCGCTCGCCGCGCCCATACGCTTCTGCAGCCGCCCCCAGCCGACGAATCGGTCGGATCTGCAGCCGCAGGAACTGAAACGCGATCAAGGTCATCAGAACAGAGGCCAGAAACACGATCACCAGCAACTGATGCGGATTAGACGTGGTCAGCAACCTGCGCGGCAGCGTCAGTTCCAGCACGCCATGGCGGGTATCCAGCCAAAGACGGACACTCCCCTCGTCGCGTGCCAGGTCGGCAGCAAGCAAGGTTGGCAATCGATCCTGCATCGTGCGCACGATCTCGCCTCCTGCCAGATCGAGTGCATGTCGCCGCGCGACGCTTTCGGGCAGGGTGGCATCAAGGCTCAGCCCGATCTGCAGCGCCGCGATCGTATCGGCCAGATCCGCCAACACGGGATCCGGGGCCGGACTTGCGTCAAGCCGCGCGATCAGCACCTGCAGCACCGCAGCCGTGTTGGTGCTGAGCTGCGTCGTCACCCGTTCGTAATGGCGCTGGATGAACACCACCGACAGCACGATCTGGATCACGATGATCGGCATGATCAGGATCAGGACCGCGCGCCCGTAAAAACTCGCCGGAAAGAAGGTCTTGAGCTTGCGCTTCATCATGACTGCACGATAGGCAATGGACGATGCGCTCACAAGCGCAAGAAAGCGGGGCTGTGCCTGTGCCTGCAATGGCCCGCCGATCCGGGGGCTTTGAATGACATCTGTGATCCGTCTCGAACCCGATCTGCGTCTGATCCGCGCGAATAACCCCTCGCCGCTGACCGGTGAAGGGACGAACAGCTATCTTCTGGGCGACCGGGAGCTTTGCGTGATCGACCCCGGCCCCGAGGACGCGACCCATCTGAACGCCCTGCTGCAAGCAATCGGCGCGACAGGGGAGTTGCGCGCGATTCTGGTCACGCATGCGCATCTGGACCATTCCCCGCTGGCGCGCAGGCTGAACCAGGCAACAGGCGCGCCGGTCATGGCTTTTGGCGATGCGCGGGCAGGACGATCTGCGCGCATGACCCGCCTTGCTGAAACGGGGCTTGTTGGCGGCGGCGAAGGAGTCGATGACCTGTTTCAACCGGATCATTGCCTGCGCGACGATGAGATCGTGCACTTGGGCGAGGACCGGATCAGGGCCATCTGGACACCGGGCCATTTCGGCAATCATCTCAGCTTTGCATGGCGCGGGGCGGTGTTCAGCGGCGATCATGTCATGGGCTGGTCAAGCACGCTCGTCTCGCCGCCAGACGGCGATCTGGCTGCCTATATGCAGGCGCTCGACCGGCTGGAAGTCGAGCAGGCAAGAGTGCTGTATCCCGGTCACGGAGCGCCTGTTCTCGATCCTGCGCATCGGATCGGCGAATTGCGCGCACATCGCCTGCAACGCGAAGCGCAGATCCTCGCGGCCTTGCACCAGGGTCCGCGCTCAGTTGCGCAGCTTGTGGCAGCGATTTACCGCAATATTGCCCCGGTGCTGCACAGGGCCGCCGGGCGCAACGTGTTGGCGCATCTCATTGATCTGCAAGGGCGCGGGGTGGTCGTTGCGACACCGGAACTGGGCGCTGACGCAACCTTTGGCTTGGCGGAGGAGAGTTAGTCGAAAACTGCCAAATCAGTCTGGACGCCGTCAGAATCCCTTGCTATAGACCCCGGCATGGTCCGGCGTAGCTCAGCGGTAGAGCAGTTGACTGTTAATCAATTGGTCGTAGGTTCGATCCCTACCGCCGGAGCCAAAAAACTCAGCAAAAGAAATGCGTTATGGACGGGCCCGTCTGGGCTCGTGTAGCTGAGCACAGTATAGGCACAGAATTCGGTCCAAGAAATGTGGCTCACGGCACGACTCGAAGTTTCCCGTTCCCGTTCCGTCCGCCGTGCGCTACATTGGGTAAGACCCCAACGAGAACACAAGATGTAGTCGCCAGCATGAGCCTGAACTTCGTAGACCTATTTTCTTGCGGTGGCGGCATGTCCACTGGCTTCGCCGGACTTGGGCACCGCTCCATCGGGGCCGTCGACCTCGAGGTGGCAAAGCCCAGTCACGGGACCGGAGCCACCTCCTGCAACGACACCTACGAACGGAACCTCGGGCTGCGTCCCATGTCCGCTGACCTTGCCGTGACGGGGCCAGACGAGGTGGCAGGGCACTTCGGTTTCGGCGCCGGGGACGTTGACGTGCTTATCTCGTGTGCGCCGTGCACGGGCTTCAGTCAGAAGCAGAGTCGCAATCACGTTTTGGACGACGGCAGAAATAGCCTCGTCGCCAGGGCCGCCGTCTTCGCCGAGGCCTGGCGTCCACGATACGTGGTCATCGAGAACGTCAAGGAACTGCTGCGCGGGCGGCACAAGCACCACTTCCAGGGCCTACATCGCGGCCTGACGGACCTTGGCTACGAGGTCTTCGCCGAGATACACGATCTGAAGGACTTCGGCCTGCCTCAGAGCCGCATCCGCTCTCTAATCGTGGCCAAGCTCGGCGGCACCTTCCACCTAGAACTGCCTAGAGCTGCCCCGCGTACCGTCCGTGACGCGATCGGTCACCTCCCTCCCGTTATCGCTGGCGAGGCGCACCCCGACGACCCAATGCACGTCTGCCCTCGTATCAGCGGCCACTCGCTGGCTCGGATGCAGGCGATCCCCAAGGACGGGGGCAGCTGGACGGACCTGACCGAGGAGCAGGCGCACCTGCGCATCCCGAGCATGAACGTGGAGAAGCCGGGCTCGTTCCCGGACGTATACGGGCGTCTCGCCTGGGATCGCCCTGCGCCCACGATCACCCGCGAGTGCAGCCATCCTGGTAACGGCCGCTACAGCCACCCTGAGCAGGACCGGCTTCTGACCGTGCGGGAGATGGCCCTCCTTCAGGGCTTCCCGCCCGACTACCACTTCGAGGGTTCGCTGTCATTCAAGTACCGGCAAATTGGTGACGCGGTCCCGCCCATGATCGCCCAGATGATAGCCAAGGCCATAACCGAGGACGCCGAAGGCCGCGTCGCGACGCCGAGCCAGTTGCGTTTCGCCGTCTAGCCGGGACGACCCAGCTCCCACCAAGCGTGCAGCGGGCACAGATCGACGTCCAGACCCGAAACCGTCACCTTCTCGACACTCCCGTCCAAGACCAGGCGGAATGCCCGGCGACCGTTCATCATGACGTTGGCACCCGTACCACCCGCCTTCGTTAGCGGGCCGAAGTCGTCTGGCTCCAGGTGCGCAACCATCGCAAGGACGTCCTTCGGTATCTCCCTCAGATCGTATCGCACACGTCGCTGGTCCCCATAGCTCCGAAGGATGAAGATACGCTCGTACTCCTCAAGATGGGACAACACCCGACGCCTGACCTGTTCAGGGGCGTCAGCGTGGCTGCCTAGGTCCCTGATCCAGCGGGCCTCCATCAGCTTGGATATTGTGATCTTCTTCGGGTTGAGCCCGGCTGCCGCTTCTGTCTTGAGTGAGTAAGCGTGCCCATCGACTTCCAGGTCCGCTCCACGGTTCACCATGCTACCGGTTAGGCTGGCGTCACGGCCCGAGCGCTTGAACGAGTGCTCCAAGATGTGCTCGAAGTTCTCCTTCTTGAGCGCGACGCCACTGGACGCGTGATGTGCGGCGAGCCTCGTCGAAAAGTACTCAAAGGCGTCCGCGTCCAGGAAGTCGACGCGCAGGTGCTCCCGCTCCTGCTCCTCAGCAAACTTGGCTATGATCCCGGTCAGCACTTCCACCTGAATAGGCGTGAGGCCACGCAACGCCGCGACCGCCTGCTCGATGTCCTGTCGCTTCCCAGCCTCGTCTGCCATACAGCCCGCCAAACCATTGAGTGTGGCGGACTATCTGGGATTGGCCTCTGCTGGTCAAGCAAATGGTTGAGGCTGCCGTTGGTCAGGTCTTGGCCCTCTTGCGGAGCGGCACGTCCACGCCCTTCTTACGCAGTGTCGCGGCGACAGAGGCGACCGAGCGGGTCGTCGTGTTCGCGCCGGGGAACTCGGCCACGACCCTCTCCACAATCTCCTGGTAGCCGAGGTCCGGGTCCATGAGGAGCTCGCCGACCAGAGCGCCGATGGTGGGACGGCGGCCTGCGGCCGTCTCGGTCGTGCCGTCTGCTTCGTGGTCTGTCGGTTCGGCTTCCTCGGTGGCATCCGGCTTGTGCGTGTCAGCTCGATCCGCGCCGAGAGCCTCGATCCGGTCGATTAGCTCGATCTTCGGTCGCTTCCACGACTGGAGGGGGTCCGAACCGCGCTTGTCAGCGAGGCCGTTGTGCAGGCGAAGCAGCGCCGACACGTTCAAGGCGACGAGTTCGGCCTTGTCGGCGATGCGGCCGAACACCTTGAGCGCCTTGTTGAGGGCGCTCTCGGCTTCGGCCTCCGTGCGCCCGTTGTCGTTGAGAAGGGCTTCGAGGGCTGTGATCGTGGTCATCGGTCTCAATCTCCTTGGGAGGGGGTTGGTGACGGGCGCGGGCGCCCGTCGGGCCGGCATGGCTCAGTCGAGCATCCCTGCGACGTCGAGGGCGAAGGCAAGGTCACGCAGCATGGCCCCGTTCCCGTGTACGAGGACGCGGACGAACTCGTCGCCGTGGTCGAAGGTCGTGACGGTGTAGTCCGCACCTGCGACGAGGTCAGGCGCCCGGCGTTCGAGGACGGTTGCCACGTTCACGCGTTCGATCATCGGGACGCTGGTCTGCATCGTGTGGGTCATCGGTCTGTCTCCTGTCTCGGTGTGTCCGTAGGGATAGGATGTCGCGGGTGGGGCTTTCCGAGAGCGGGGAAAACGCCTGCATCCGACGACGAATTGCTTCGGCCCCGAAGCGGAAAGTCGTTGGACCACGGCCACTTAGCCACGTACTTTCTCCCACCCCCACGACAGCATCGTCTCCAGGGCGGCCAATCCCGGCTCCCTGAGAAACAGCGGTGGCAGGTGCCACCCTGGCGGGACCACGGTCCCGCACAGAGACGGAGACAGACACATGAGCTACAGAGTGACCTACGGCCCGGTCTACACGATCAGGGACTGCCTTGCGGACGCACAGGACGTCGCCATGACCGAGGCGCGGGCGCTGACCCGCGCCTGCGGGTTCCCCGTGACGGCGAGGGTCCATCGCCTCGGGCGCGCCGCCCGCGACGAGCTGGGCCGGGACGTGACGACAGTAGAGTTGGTCGGCAGCGCGGTGGGCGTCATCGAGCACCGCCAGGCCCGCGTCCGCTGGGAACCTGCGGGGCGGGACCGCGTGGAACCGCTACGTCGGTACATTGGCGGCGAGGCCGTCGGCGGGCCGGTGATGATCCCGCTGCGCGGCACCGTTCGTTGAACGACGGCGTCCCCCGGGGGCCGTCACTGGTCCACCGGGGGACGCCCCCGATACACAATCGACAGATGACCCAGGTGACCACCCTAGAGGACCTGTTGCCCCTGCTTGAGGGTGCGACCACCGCCCGCGAGTTCGGCGCGGTCGTGATCGCCCACGTCCCGCAAAGGCCGCGGGGGCTGCGTCAGCGCCTGGCGTGCGAGGCGTGCGACGCCCTCGGTCACGACTGGACGGATGGGACCCTGCGAGACTGGTTGAAGCCAGGCCGTCACACCGAGGAGCGGATTGGGGCCAACCGTGAGGCCGCCCGCGAGGCCAGTCGGCGCTGGCGTTCCGAGAACGCCGAGGCACACCGCGAACGCAAGCGTCGCTGGTACGAGGGGAACCCCGACTACAACACCGCCTACAAGAACTGGCGCTACGCCGAGGACCCCTCTTATGCTCTGGCACGGGCCACCCGGAGTCGCGTCCACCACGCCCTCAAAGCCGCCGTCGGATCGCCCGGAAAGGCCCGTCCGACCATGGAGCTACTGGGCTGCTCGGCAGAGGATTATCGCTTGCACCTTGAAAGCATGTGGGAGCCGGGCATGACGTGGGAGAACTGGTCGCCGGACGGCTGGCACATCGACCACGTCCGCCCCCTCGCCTCCTTCGACCTGTCCGACCCGGGACAGCAGGCCAAGGCTTTCCACTACACCAACACGAGGCCCCTCTGGTCGAAGGACAACCTGTCCAAGGGCAGCCTCCACGGGGGAACAAGGCACCGCCACGGTGCCTGAGGCGGTGCCTAAAAACCGGCCCAGTTCTCAACGCCCTGAGCCGGTTAGACCTTCCACCGACACACCGCCTGATCGCAGTTCAGGGGGACGGATCAGGCCGTCAGGTTCTTGCGCGCGGCCTCCAGGTCCGCCTCGGTGGGTCCGCCGGTCGCAATGGCGTGGGCGTCGTCGCGGGTGCGGAGCAGCGCCCGGCCCATCTCAGTCTGGAGCATCCTGTCGTAGGCCTTCTCGAAGGTCTCGCCGTCCGCCTGCATCGTCCTGGCCAGCTTGTCCAGCTCGGCGTCCACGGCCTGGCGATTGTCCGCGGCTGCCTTCCGCACCCCGTCGGCCGAGTTCGCCGGTTCGTTCTTCGTCATGTCGCTCTCCTTCGCTGTGGTCGCCCGTGAGGACTCGACCTCCTGTTTTAGTCTCTCGACCTCCTGGGCGAGCTCGGCGACCTCACGGGCCTCCGCCTCGTCGCGGGCCAGGCGACCCAGGGCGTCCTCCAGTTCCTTCTTGCGTGCCTCCAGCCGTGTCAGCTCGGCCGCATACCTCTGTCCGTCCCGCGTCATCCCTCGCCCTCCAGTGCCTCGAGTTCGCGCTGCGCCTCCCGGGCCACGTTCGGCTGCGGACTCTGCGCCCTGAGCCTGAGGAGCTCGCGGTGCAGACCGTCGGCCAGCCGTCCCTCCGCGTCCGTCAGCGTGGTCGCGTGCCTCGGGCGGATAGCCGTCTCGACCCCCAGGGCGCGAGACAGTTCCAGCCCTCCGCCGGCGATCAGGACCCTGACCAGCAGGTCGTTCTGGCGGTTGGTGACCAGGCCCCGCTCGACCGGCGAGACGTCCGCGACGGACGCGGCGGCGCCCAGGCCCTTGCGCAGGGCGTCCTGGTAGGCCGGCCAGGCAGCGGCCAGGCGGGCGACGGCGTCGTCCACGGCTGCGGCCAGTTCCCGGCGCTCGCCCGCGGCCTCGATCGCTGCCTGCACCTGGCGCGTGCGGCGCCTGCGGGCCTCGGCCTCCTCGGCGTCGGCCAGCCGGTCCTGCAGTTCCGCGACCGCAGCGTCCACGACCTCGCGGCGCTCGGCCAGGGCGGCGAGGTGGCCGCTCGGCTTCCGGCCCGCGATCATCGCCTCGCGCGCCTCGACCCGCGCGTCCTCCAGGGTCGCGTCCAGCCTCTCGCGCTCTGCGCGCAGCTCGGCGAGTCTGGCCTCCATCTGTCCTTGATCCATCGGTAATCCTCTCTCATCGGGTGTGCCGCCCGACCCCGTCGCTTAAGCCGGGCGGCACGTATGCGCGGGGGGCACCCAGAGACCCCTACGCACCGTTGAGAAGATGCCGCGTACGTCCGCTGCGGGGGACCAGCGAGTGACGGCGCGTCGTTAAGTGCTGGTCAGCGGTGCCTGCGTCGTGGACGAGGGTTGCCCTGTCGGACACTGTTCAGGTGACGACGTCGTCCGCCATCTGGTCCAGCAGGTCCGAGTCGATGCACTTCCTGAACTTGAAGTAATAGGGGGTGTCCCGCATCTTTGACCGGTACCAGCGGATGCACTTGGCGTTCGGGTGGGCTGCGCCCGCCGCGCGGCAGGCGACCATGACGCTGCGAACCCATCCCCGCGGGAAGTCCAGCGTGCCAGACACGAACCACGTCCCGACGACGATCCGAAGCACGTTGTCCGAGGCCCGCAGGTCGGGGCGGGGGGCGAAGCGCAGGTCCTCCAGCGCCTCGGCGACCAGCGCGTCGGCGGCCGCCTGCGTGCGGGGGTAGACGGCGGAGAGGGGAATGTCGTGGCCTTCGATCATGCGGGCACCATGCCGCAAGGGGTCGGCCGAGTAAGCCAGCGAGGGGCACGCCTGACACGGGATCAGCGGGTCCGACGACTGGAAGGGCAACATCGTCAGGGGCCTAGGGCTCGGTCATCCCGCCGAACACTGGACCTGGCACAGTGTCCCGCTCAGTCGTCGGCGTAGTAAGGCGTGCCCCCCACCCAGGCCAGGAGGTCGGCGCGCGTCCCCTCGTCGAGGTCGCCGCGTTCCCGGATCGACGCCATCGCCTCGTATCGCGCCGCCTCGGACGCCCAGGGGACCGGATCGTGACCAGCGCGCATCTCGGCCAAGACGGCGTCCTCGGCCTGCAGGTACCCCAGGCAGGAGCGCATCGTGAGGTGCGTCCCGTCCGCGAAAGGCTTCACCACCACGCCGCCCGGGGTGACCAGGCAGACGGTCATGTAGGGATCAGTCATCGGAGCGTCCCCCGGTCTCCTCAGGAGCTCCGTGAAGCACCTCGGCGTCCTCGACGTCCGAACGCCCTCGGAACGGCCCCGAGGCGACCAGGGAGCTCCGTGTGGACCCGGGGGAGCCTCCGACGAGGCGCGGCCGCCTGGGCAGCTCGTTGTGGACGTCCGTCTGGGAGTTCACGGTGACGTTGGTCTGGGCCGGGCCGTCCGCCGAGCTCATGCGCAGGGCGAGGAGCTTCGAGAGGATGCGGGAATCGACGTGGCCGGTTTCGAAGCGGTGCACGACCTCGAAGTCCTCGTCCAGCTCGGGCTCGCCAGTGGCCGGGTCTATCACGGGCACCCACTTGCCCGTGCCCATCTCCATGGCGGTCTGGACCACGCGCTGGGTCAGCTCCTCCTCGAAGGCCGCGAGAGCTTCGTCCCACGCCTCCGCGAAGTCCGGGTTCTTCGCCCGTCGGTCGTAGAACGTGCGTCGGACCATTCCGGTCATGTTTGCGGCATACGTCACCTGGCCGAACTGCCTGAGGTGGCTCAGGAACTCCTGGCCCTTCTCGCCGTACACCTGGGCCAGCGCTGGGGCCATCTGGCTCGGCTTGCGCGGGTCGGGCGCGGGCTTGATCCTGTTCATCCGCATGATGCTCATCTCAGAGAAACTCCTCGACCTGGAAGTCCAGGGGCCTGGGCTCGACGCCTTCCCACCGGCTGCGGGGCGCGCGCCAACCGGCCCACCGAACTCCGAGCGCGTCGAGGTCGAAAGGCAGGTGGCCGTAGCACTGGCCCAGCGGCACGCCTTTGATTGCGTACCGCGGGCCCAGCCGGATTGGCATCTCGCCCAGCGGCTTGAACCGCTTCGCCGGGCATATGTAGCCGATCCACTGCCCTCTCCCTGGCAGGCTAAAGGCCAGGCAGGATTTCGGGACCATGCTGTCCATCACGAGGCCGCCCTCCTCCCACTCCAGGGGCAGCCCGTCGGACGTGCCAGCGCGGCACCGCTGTTGCGCCCGCTCGACGGCCCTGTTGTAGCTGGCGACCCACATGCGGGCTACGGCCAGGCTCATCGGACGGAGGGATGGCCGGCCGCTTGGCGGGGTGGGTAGGTAGGTCATCGGAGGCCTCACGCTGTTTCCGGCACTGTGTTTGATAAGATCGAGTTCCCCTAATCCCCTGACACGATTGCCCATCCTGCCGTCAGGTCCCCTGATTGTTTGTCAGGTGTGAGCCCTCTTGGCGGGACGGGTGGCGCGGTTCAGGTTTTGCGGGCGGCTCGCTCGTCGCTGTTCGAGGTCAAGATGCCGCCTTCCTTGGAACGAGTACGCCAGCGTTCTCACGCAGGCGCGCGATTGGCTCACGCGGGAGGGAGAGCAGACCACGGAGGGAGCCGGGCCTCGATGACGCTTCAAGCGTCATCCCTGCATCAAAGCGTCATCGTGTAACTTATTGTTTTTATTATCTTGATGGCACTGAAGACACTTAAGACGCTTAATATCGCTTCTCGGCTCTCTGGACGTTCAGGCTGGCCGCACCGAATTCGGCGACACGAACGACCAGAGCGAGACGCAAAAAGCCACAGAACCAGAACTTAAGCGTCATCGCGCCGCAGCGTCATTTTCGCTTCCGAAACATGCGCTTAGCCGAAGGCGCTTGCATTTGGTAAGCGTCATCATGGTCCCCAAGCGTCATCGCCATCGCCGAAATGTTGCTCGCCCTGCTCGAACAAGCGGGACCCGCCGCCGAAAAACCGACATGGCGGGACCATCCGCCCGCGCCGGGCACGTGCCCGTCCGAACGGACACGGTGTGTCTGTTGCCCGTCAGTCACAGTGGCGGCTGGGGCCTCCCTGGCGGGATCACGATCCCGCTCAGTCGAACAGGTCGGAGGACCCGGAGCGTGCCTCGAACTTGGCCCTGGCGTCGCACAGGGCGGGCAGGTTCCAGGTGCGCTCGTCGCCCCTGTTTCGCGTCCCCGTGGTCAGTCCCACGAGCCGCTTCCCTTCGTTGACCAGGGCCCTGTGCGTGGCCCTCTCGCTGCGGAGCTGGTTCCGCCTGAGGAAGCGGTCGAACGCCTCCACGGTCGCGTCCTTCTCCTGTGGACCGAGCACCACCGCGCCCGTGCGCCAGTCGATTTCGTTTCCCGCCGCGTCGAAGCCGACCGGGAGCTCGCCCGAACCCAGCAGCTCGAACCAGAAGCGCGCGGCGGGCTTCATGCTCCTCAGCTTCTGGTCGGCCAGCGCCTGCGTCTGCGGTATCTCCATCGACGGGCGCCACCCCCGCAGGTCCAGGGCCAGCAGGTCGTGGACCATCCCGGCGAGGCCGCCGTCGTCCATCTGCCGTCCGAGTCGGCCGAAGTACTCGTGGTCCTGGCGTCGTCTGTCCGACACGTCCGAGACGAAGAAGCGCCTCGCGTAGGGTCCCGCCGGCACGATCCAGTCCTCGTTCGAGGCCATGGCCACGTGTACCATGTTGCGGCCCTGGGTGATGTCGCGCCCCTTGGCCTCGTAGGACAGGATTGGCTCGGTCACGAGCTGCTTGAGCACGGCCTCGCCCTCCTTGTCGCCCGGCCAGACGGCCTCGTCGGCGAACAGGAACACGCAGTTGCGGAGGTGTGAGTTGAAGCGGCCCGCGAACTGCGAGCGGTGCGACACGGTGAGCCCGTGCTGGCCGGCGATGCGCATGAGCGCCCTGCCCAGTGTGCCCTTGCCGGTGCCCTCCTCGCCGCGGAACGCGATGGCGACCTCGGGCGTCTCCCAGGGCCTCTGGAGCATGTAGGCGATCCAGCGGAGCACGTACTCCTCCGAGGCCGCGTCGCCGTCGCAGAGGACCTCCCCGATCAGCTCGCGCATCATCGACCAGTCGCCCGGCGCGGGCTCGACGGCCCAGCCCTTCCAGAGGTTCAGCTTGCCCCAGTTATGGGGTAGCCCCTGCGGGTCCATGACGATGCCGGGGTACTTGCGGCGATGCGGGCTCGACAGCCACAGGTCCGCCCTGCTGATCCGCCTCTTTTCACCGACCTGGGCGAGGGTCTCGTCCTCGAAGTAGTGGCGAAACGCCTCGCGGCTCATCCTGGTCCAGGCGCTGCGCCCCTCGAAGATCGGGTCGGGCTCCTCCATGAAGACTTGGAACTGACCCCCGTCGAGGACGGCGCAGAACCGCTCATTCATCTCCCTCACGACGCGCGTGATCGGGTTGCCGCTGCCTTCGGGCTGCGCCCCCTCGGGCAGGTCGCCGGCCTCTATCACGTCGTCGAAGTCCTGGGCTATCCCGACCTCGCGGGTGGCGAGGTAGTCACGGGCGATCTTCTCGACCTGAGCCCCCAGCCTGTCGCCGTACTTCTCGACGGCGAAGTCGCAGTGCTCGGCGAGGA
Source organism: Natronohydrobacter sp. (assembly GCA_020832585.1). Classification (GTDB taxonomy): domain Bacteria; phylum Pseudomonadota; class Alphaproteobacteria; order Rhodobacterales; family Rhodobacteraceae; genus Roseinatronobacter. Next base: position 24,278 of record JAFIEL010000258.1, read on the forward strand.
CCGAGAGCACCGAGGCGGCCGACAGGCCGTGCGCGAGGAGCTGCCAGACCAGGGACGCGACGGCCTCCGACCGCTCGCCCGTACCGACCTGCTCCACGATGCGATCACGCAGGCGCTTTGGCAGTCCGTCGAAGTCCACCTCCGCGCCGTCGCCCCAGTCCAGCTCCACGCCGGAGGCGTCCGCGGCGCCCCCGCTCGTCCTGATGCCTGCGAAGGCCACCGGGGACAGGCGGCGTCCGTCTCGCATCCTGCCCTGTTCGAAGGCGCGGGCTAGCAGCCTGATCGACTGCGGGTTCAAGCGCACCTGACCGCCATGCGTCCTGAGCTCGCCCCCCGCCTCGCCCTCGATCGGGTCCTCGACCCGGAACTTCCAGTTCCCCACGGCGTCCGCCGCTTCGCAGCGGACCCAGACGTGACCCTTGCGCGCGAGGCCGGACGACGAGGGGGTTGTGACGGCATGTGTGTCCCCGGCCCACTCGACCGCGACCTCAGGACCGTCCCCTTCGTCGCAGTCCAGCACCACGCAGCCGAGGGACACAGGCTGCACACCGACCGAGTTCTTCGACGAACGGCCCAGGTGCGCCAACACCTCGTCCAGCGTCGGGCGCAGCCTTGGCCACTCTGACTGGAACGCGTCTTTGCCCTTCAGCAGGACGTATGCAGGCTCCAGGCCGGTCGTACGGCAGGCGGCGTCGAACGCGCGGAGCTCCGCCGAAAGGGTTATTGGTTTATCGGCCATGGCTCAGCCCCGCCGACCTGCGACGTACTCCTCGACGGCGGCACGCGGGTAGAAGACCTCGCGACCCACCTTCACGAACTCGGGTCCCGCGTTCTCGTTCCCCCTCCTGCGGCGCGAACGATAGACGGCCAGCACCGTCTCGGGGTGGCCTGTCATCCGGCTGGCTTGCTCGGGTGTCAGTAAGCCGAGGTCAGCGAACGAGGGCGTGACAGGGGCCGATGGCGCGGCATACTCAGGGTCAGTCATGGGTCTTCCTTTCTCGTAGGGCGGATCATCGAGCCGACGTCGGGGGCGGTCCGACGTCGGCTTGCACTCCTCGAACAATGCCGCGGCGCCGTGTCGGCGTAAGCCAACGTGGGTCGCAGCGTCGTCCAACGCTGGCAGTATACCCGGCCGGGGCCGTGCCTGCATACCAACGAATCGTGGGGGGCTGTGCCCACGACGCGGGCCAGGCCGGACACGTCCGCGCGTCTGAGCGGGACCGTGGTCGCGCCAGGGTGGCCCCGGCCGCCACTGTGTCAGCGGGCGGCGATCCGGCGCGCCAGGTCCACTAGGAGGTCGTCCTCCCAGAAGTCCGCGTTGCTCCGCGGGGAGGCCAGCGCCTCGTCCGCCCACCCGAGGCGGACGGTGTAGCGCACGGGCACCGGGCCGCGCGGCAGCTCCTCCCGGACGATACCCATCGGGAACCGGCCGGTCCGCCTCGCGAGCATCGACAGGCAGGCGTCGTCGTGTCCGTTGAAGCCGACGCGGGCACAGGCCTCGACGATTGCGTCCACGGGGTCCATGGCGATCAGGTCCGGGACCGTGTCGAGCAGCGCCTCGGCCAGGGCCTTGCGCTCCTCCTCGTTCGAGTAGTCGGGGTCGGGCTCGCGGGTCTGCTGGAACACCCTAACGCGGCTCATGCGGCACCCGCGGTCAGGAAGGCGTCCAGGTCCTCGCGGTGGTAGCGCACGATCCGGCCCACCGTGCGGTAGCGCGGCCCGGCGCCTGCCGTCCTCCAGTTGCGCATGGTGCCGGGCGAGACGCTCAGGTAAGCGGCGGCCTGTTCGGTGGTCATCCAGGGTGACCGGGGGTCGTGGTGCATGGGTGTCTCCTCGCAGCGGATGCGAGCAGATTACGCCGGATGACGCCGCCGCGCACACCAGCATGTCAGCCCGCACGCGCCCGCCTTCCGTCCAGCACCACGACCTCGGCGGACCCGCCCGGCTCGGCCTCCCGCAGGACCAGGTCCTCGAGGGCCTGGGCGTGCGGGCGCAGCGCCTCGACGAGGTGGGCCTGGTGCACGTACCCGCCCGAGGCCCCGGGCAGCCGCTGCCCCAGCAGTAGCGCCCCCTCCGCGTAGGGGACGCCGGCCGCGATCATCATCGTCCTGGCGTGGTGGCGCAGCGCGTGGGGCGACGGCACCCCGCCCCGCTTGGGCTCGGCGATGTGTCCGGTGGCCGACCCCGGCGACGGCCAGAGCCACGGCGAGTTTAGCGGCGCGTCCTCGTCCAGCCTCGCCCGCAGGGCCGCGGTCAGCCACCGGCCGGTCGGGAACGCCCACGACCCCCCGGTCTTCATGTGGGTGAAAGTCAGGACGGCCCTCTCGGCGTCGAAGTCGGCGCGCCTCACCCCCAGCAGCGACGTGCGCCTCGCACCCGTCAGCAGGAACGCGCGCTGGAGGTCTCGCATCACCGGGGACATGGCGCTTGTGACCGACCAGAACCCGGCCACGTCCATCTCGCCCACCTTCCGCCTCGGCGTGGCGGGTACGCGGATGGCGTCCACAGGGTTCGCGCCTATCGTCTCGTCGTGGCGCCGCGCCGTGTTCACAAGCGCCCGGACCGTCCGCATCACCGAGCCACCGGTGGTCTTGCCGTGGCGCCGCGTCAGCGTGTCCAGGAGGTCTCGGCAGTCCTGGCGCGTGATGTCAGCCACGGCGCGCTTCCGAAGCCGACCGAGGTAGTTGTCCATGTGATACTGGTAGTTCCGCACGGTGGCGTCGGACAGGTCACGCTCCTTGAGGTGTGCGGCCAGCGCTTGCTCCAGCGTGATCCCGCTCGACTCGGGCCCCGCGGTCGGGTCGACGCCCGACTGGATCGTGGCCATGAGCTTGCGCGCCTCGTTCCGGGCCTCGGCCAGTCTCACGTGGTCCACCCTGCCGATCTTGACCCGCACGGTGCGGACGTGCCTTTTCTGACGCCTCACGTCGCCTTGGACACAGTAAGATTTCGTCGTCTTGTGGCAGATACACATGAGGCCCTTCACCTCGGTGTCGCGGTGGATGCCGGAGCCAAGGGGCAGGTCCCGGATGCGGTTCTCGGTGAACTTAAATATCGCCATCGTAGCGTGCCCCCTTTGAAAAGTTGTCTTCCGCCCAGAGCGGTTGAAGGTTGGTGAAGTGGAAGCACGCTCGTTGCTGTCGGGAGTCCGAGAGGTCAAAGGATGCAACGGGGCGAATGTGGTCGACGTGCCATTCGCCGTAGTTCGCCCAGGTCATCCCCGGCTGAAACTGGGCTTCCAAATACTGGATGAGTTCCTTGGTCGAGCAACCGACGAGCGTCAGCGTTGTGTCGGATTTTGCGAGGCCGCAAAGGGCGTGGCGAAGTCTTGTGCGAAAGACGACAGCCAACTTGAAGGGAACGTCATTTTGATAACGCTCACTGGCACGAATTCGTCGACGCTCCCGTCCAGTGTTTTCATGCCATTCAGCAACCTTTTCTTTGCCACCTCGCTCGAGCCATTGCTTGCGTGTCACTCTCTGCGCCTTTACCCGACTCATCTTATGGTTTTTTGGCCACAGGTAATAGACGAGGGTCGACGAGGTTGGCGTCAGTCCAAGCCGTGAGCACGCTTCCTTAGCCAGTGAAAGATGCGTTTTCCCGGAAAGGCCGAGGGAACACATCCTTCGGCCGAGTTCTCTTGTCGACTGGACGCCATCAAGCTCCAGCATCATTTGGTTTATATCCATGAGCACAGTCCTGAACACAGTGTTTGGGTTGACTTCGAGTGACGCCAGATGGCGCTACAGGACTGATTATGTATCGTTTTCAAGGGGTCGTATGCCCTGAAATGGCAGGCAATGGCGCCCGATTACAGCGCCTCCCCGGACTGTTAATCAATTGGTCGTAGGTTCGATCCCTACCGCCGGAGCCAAAAATCCCCTGTAATATCAGAGGATTACGAGCAAGCCCCCGCAAGGGGGCTTTTCTCGTTCGGGCATGAATCGCCACCGAGTCGCCACCGTGACTCGTGTTTTGCGTTAAGAAATGGCGATGTCTCTAAGCGAACTCATCCAATCATGGTTCGTTTGGTCAGTAGAATCTTAGTCAACCTTTACTTGACTCACTGTGCTTGTCGGACCATATGTAACTCGTGACTACGCATCACGTCATGCGTTCAGATGAAACCTACCAATGCGTGAGGTATCTGAGCGCCAGAGCGTGCGTCGGGTAGCCGGAACAGCGGGAATCCGTGATCTGGCTTATCCGCAGCGGTGGTGTGAACGAACCTGTGTAGCCAATGGTTTCTGAAGCGGCGCTATCCTATGGATCAGCGTCGCTTACCATTTTAGGCTATGTGATCGTTTGGGAACAGGTTTACATGGCTGCGTGTCGAGACACTCTGAGTGCCGCCGTGACACGAGACGAAATTTCCTGAGATGGCTCCTTGGGCCGAGGAAACGTTGTAGTGCAACCAATCCTCAAACCTTGCTCCAAACCTGAAACGAGCGCCCGCTATGCACAAGAGGGAGTGAGGGGGGCACCCTGTTTCCGCCCGCGCATGTCTCTCGTGGCCGAGTTGATAGTATCTCCCTCGGCCATCAATAAGATATGAATCCTGATACGAAGTAGAAGTCTTTGGTTTTTGCAACTCCCTCAGTGAGGCAATAGCTCCATCAAGGGAGTCGCCAAATCCCTTTGTTCTAATCCCATCCAAAAAAATTGCCTTCAAGTCAACAAACTTTGAAGAACTGAAATTCGAGAAGGGCAGTAGTAGAATTTTCTTGTATTGAAGTCTTGAGAAACGCTCGAAGAACACCAAGAATGATCTAAGCCCATTGTTGTATGCGGACCTTAGCAAGTTCTGGTGATTAAAATGGTCGCGCGCATTTCCGAGCGGAACAACAAAAAAGAAGGGAGAAAGAGTCGTCCCGTAGGAATTCAACCTCGAGTCCAAAATGGTTATTATGCCGTCCGCATCGGCTCCCAGATCGACGAGGTATCTTAAGAACTCATCAACCGAAGTTGGAATCGCCGACAAGACACTCACCGTTACACCAAAACTACTTGCTTTGGCTTGCGTGGCCGAGTCAATCAATGCGGCCTTCTTCTGACCAACTGTTTTCGCCAACGCCGCGTCAGGCGTAGCCACAACAATTACCAACTTCATTTCGAACGCAACATTTTCGCCAAAACAAGAGACGGTATATGAAAATCCTTTAGAATATCATCGTCTAACGTGGACAAAAGTTGCAGAAAATCAGCAACAACACGCTGCGAACCTGGCCGATAAATCCGCGAACGCGATGGCATGAGAGGTGTAGTGGCTTCAGTAGAACTCTGCCCCTCTATTTCCAAGAATTCAAACGAAGATGAGGCTGGCACGAGGCCAATCTTTGCCTTCTGGTGCGGGTGTCGAACGACACGAATATCTGGCACCGTTTCCGAAAAGGAAGCCAAGGTTTGTTCGCCGGTTGCGTCTCTGTAGTTCCTTCCAGATTCTTGTAAATCAGGCTGCACCCGAGCCAAGTAGTAGGGTTGAGATGAATCTTCCCAAACCTCTGTTGTTCGCCTTTGCAGAAATTCTATTAGTTCTTCTTTGGTCATGACGGCCCCCTTCATTATTGCCACATCTAACAATCACCGCGCCCCATTAAGGTGCGCGTCGCCTCGTTCATTTGCCTCAAGCTATCTTGCATTCACTTCAGCGCCAAGACCCTGAGATCGCCCAAGAAGCTCTCAAGCGTCAGAATATCCGTTCGGATGCTCGGCGGGAACTTGGCAATCAGGGGCTCGGGCACCACAAGCTGCACATTGGCCTGCGTCATCTCGCGGAACTGTGCCTCGGATACACCCTCCTGCAAGGTCAGAAGGTGCTTCACCGGAATCCGGTCTGCCTCGTTGATCACCTGCCGCCAGCGGTCGCGGCATGTGGTCTTGGTGGCGAGCATCCGAAGCCGGGCCTCGGGAAAGCTCGGGTCACGATAGGCGGCCTGCGAGGGGAACAGGAAATCGGGGCGTTTGCCGGGCTCCGATTGCGGCCCGTGCTGGAAATCCACACCCTCGCGGAACCGCTCCTCTAGCAGGATTTCCCGGGTGTGCAGTTCCAGCGAGCGGCCCGAGCGTGCCTTGCGCCGTTGCAGCACGGTTTGCGCACGGGCAATGAAATCGTCCAGAGTCGTGAATCCTACACGGATCGCCGGAAGCTCTATCGCCTCTTCCACGCTTCGGAAGATTTCAAACTCGCAATCGCGCCGCCGGAGAAGCCGCTTGTCGGGCGGTGTGCCATGCTCGGGCCGAAGCTCCACCGTCTTGCGCACAATGTCCGCGCCAGTCGGGAACTGTGCCAGCCATGCGGGCGGAATCTCTGACGGTTCCAGCCAACACCGGGCGGGCCGGGCCGCAAAGGGCGGGAACAGCCCGGGTTGATCGGGGGACCACATGACAAAGCGCCCGGGTTCCACCGGCCCGAACCGCTCCTCGGCGATGTCTTCCTCTGTCTCGTGACGGCACACCCACACATGGCACCGGCTTGCCGCGCCGTTCTCGTCCAGCGGAAAGGCGAAGATCGTCAGTGCGCCCGTGCTCTCCGGGTCCAGAAGCGCCGAGGCACCGCCGCCGAAATTGGTCAGGCGGGTTTCATCCCGGCCGTTCGCCTGCCCCTCGGAACGCTTGGAATTGTAGTAGATCGCCCGGACCTGCCGCACGTCCATGTGCGAATCTACCGCCAGTTCAAACCAGTGATCGGGGTTCTTCTCGTCCGTCCGGTTGATCGCCGGGAATATGCGGAACAGGAACTCTTTCGGGATATAGGGGCCTGCCTGATGCGTCCGGTTGGCGAGCGTGTCATTGCCGGAAAGCCGCTTCACGCACAGGGCGATGCCAGGTGCGCAGAACTCGCCGAGCCAATCCGTCAGATCAGATACCGCCATACGCTCCCCCTGCAATCTCCTCGCGCGCCGTGCCATTCACGAGCCATTCCGCCGCGCGGTCAAGAACCGTCTCCGCAGGCAGCCGTCCGCGCCCCTTGAGGGCGCATTCCCAGATCGTCAACACCCGCCAGCCATCGGCCAGAAGCGCCGCCTCTGCGGCCTTGTCGCGGGCCGCGTTGCCTTCGATCTTCGCGCGCCAGAACTCTTGCCGCGTGGCGGGCAGCCGGAACAGTGGACAGGCGTGCCCGTGCCAGAAACAGCCGTGAACGAATACCGCCGCGCGGCGGCCCGGGAAAACCAGATCGGGCGAGCCCGGCAAGCGCCTGTCATGCAGCCGGAACCGGAAGCCCCGCGCATGAAGCCCCCGCCGCAGGATCATTTCCGGCCGCGTGTCCTTCCCCCGGATGCCCGCCATCATCCGGCTTCGGGTTGCGGCGTCCACAACGTCAGCCAACGAGCGGCAGCCGCCTTTGCAGGTGCGCAGGGTCTTGTGTGGCCTCGGCCGCGATATAGGGCACCATGTGCCGCGCAACGGCTTCGATCACCGGCACGGCAACCGAATTGCCGAACTGCTTGTAAGCCTGCGTGTCCGAAACCGGGATTTTGAAGGCCGACTCGCCGGGCTTGTCGAAGCCCATAAGCCGGGCGCATTCGCGCGGGGTCAGGCGGCGCGGGTTCTGCCCGTCCCCCCGGTCAATCAGGATTTCGGAGCCGTCCTTGTAATAGCGGGCCGAGAGCGTGCGGGCTACGTCCCCCGGCCCGACAAGCCCGAAGCCGAAGCCGTTCCCGGCCGCCCGGTGCTTGGCGGCATAGTCTTGCAGATAGCGCCAAAGATGATCGGTCAGGATGAACTTCGGATTCACCCGCCCCGTTGCATCGGTATAGTGCTTGTCCGGCCCCTTCTCGCTGCCGTCTTCCGGGTGAAGGATCGCCTTGAGCTTCGGCCCGTTCAAGGGCGAGGGCACGTCCAGATCGTCAAAGGTGAAATCGCATTCCTCGCGGAAACCGGCGATCAGGATGCGTTCGCGGTGTTGCGGCACATAGCCCTTCGCATTGATCACGCGCGGCGCGGGGACGTGATAACCAAGCTCGCGCAGGGTCCGCAGGATCACGGCAAAGGTGCGCCCCTTGTCGTGATTCACGAGGTTCTTCACATTCTCAAGCAGGAACGCCTTCGGCCGGTGCTCGGCGATGATCCGGGCCACATCGAAGAACAGTGTGCCTTGCGTCTCGTCCGCGAAGCCATGCGCCCGGCCGAGCGCGTTCTTCTTGGACACGCCCGCGATGCTGAAAGGCTGGCACGGGAACCCGGCAAGCAGGAGGTCGTGCGCCGGAATGTCCTTCGCTTCGATCTTGGTTATATCCCCGTCAATCTCGTGATCGTCATTCGGAAAGTTGGCGCTATAGGTCAGCTTGGCCCAGCGATCCCATTCCGAGGTGAAGACGCACTTGCCGCCGAGCGGTTCAAAGCCCCGCCGAATCCCGCCGATTCCTGCGAAGAGGTCGATGAACCGGAAGGCGGGTTGCCCGGCTTCGGCCACGCCTTGCCCGCGCGCGAGGTCTTCCAGCACCACAAGCGCCGCCTGCCGGGGCGGTGCCTCGCCACGCTCCCAACGATAGAGGGTTGCAGGCGAGTAGCCCACGAGGGGTGCCAAGGCTTCAACCGATATGCCTGCCCGTTCGCGGAGCCGGGAGAAGTCGGAACGGGATTCATCAAGCATGGTGTGCCTCTGGGTCAATTTTTATCATTCTTGCAGCATCCGACACACGCGCACAAGAACAAAAACGGAATACCTCGCCCCTTGATGCCCCGTTCTGCCTAGGATCGGGTTAACGCCGCACCGGCAACGCAGCCGCGCCGATCAGTTTTCCGTTTTCGATTTTTCTGCACAGAACGAGGTGCCGGGGCTCCGCGTCCCCCGCACGCCGGGCCACAGGGGAAGGACCCTGCCGGGGCGCGGAGGGGCGGTCAGAGCCCCCGGCCGCCCTCGCGCCCCCGCCATGCCAGATCGGCCGCCCATGCCTCGGCCAGAGCCCTGCGGCGGGCCTCGGCCTCGGGTGCATCCTTGAGCGCTGCCACCTCGGCACGCAGGGCGGCAAGCTCGGCTTGCACGGCCGCCATTTCGGCGGGGTCAATCGCGGGCATGGCGAGCGCGGGCGAGGCTGCCACGGGCTTCGGTGCGACGGTTGCCGCCTTCTTTCGACGCGGCGCGGGCGATGCCGGTTGTGCGGCCGCTCGCCGCCTCGGCCGTGCCACGGGGTCGAAAGATCGCAGATCAAACGAGGCGAGATTCGTCGGGTCGTGCATGGGGGCTCTCCTTCTGTGATCATCGCCGGGAAACCGGCTTGAGGTCGTGAATCGGGCGGGCGGCAGGGGCGGCCCGCATGGGCTGGAATCCGTTGGCGCGGATCGGCCGGGCCGGGTTGACCGGCACCAGATCGCAAGACGGGAAGCGCGGTGCCGGGGAACAGGAGGCGCGGCGGGTCCAAGCTGCGGCAGGGACGGCAAGCGCACGGTTTGATCCCCGGGCGGTGCGGGTGCCGGGTGAACGGGCACGGCCGCCAGCGGGGAGCCGATGCGCCGCCGCGACACGGGCGGCCGGGCCAGTGTGCGGCCGGTTGCCCCGGCTCTGTGTGCCAAGGGTTGAAGGTCGCTCCGGGTCCCTCCTGCCGGGGGGCTCGCCCGGGGGGTGCGCGGAGCCCCGGTTCTCCACAGTTCTCGGAGTCGCCATAGCGCATCTTTTCGGGAATTTTCCCGAGGCGGGCGAAGCCCCATCTTTTTGCCATTGGCGGCGCGTTGCGGCACAAGCCATTCATGCAGGCATCGCGGAGCCGGAAAGCCGGAAACCCCTTAACAGGTCGCTGAAATAGTCCCCGAGCCGGAACGCTGTCCCTTCATTTG
>JAFIEL010000200.1 GCA_020832585.1 Natronohydrobacter sp.
CGCGCAATTCCGGGTCGGGCAAGTGGGCTTGCGCGGCGGCTTCCGCGTCGATGATACGCCCGATCAGACGCCAGAGCGGGCCGCGCCCGGCCAGCGTTTCCGCCTGCCGCATCAGCGGGTCGGCAGCGTGGCGCGCGGCGGGACTGTTTTCGAGGGCTGCGGGGCTATCGGCGTTTTGGAGCGTGACAAAGGGCAAAGGCGGCACAGCGCCTTGCGCACCAAACAGCGCCGCGACACGCGCGACCAGCGGCGCAAGACCCTGCATTGACGCCAGCCACTGCGTCAGCAGCACCGGACGCGCCCCGCCCCAGAGTGCAGGCGCTAGATCAGGACTGGTTTGCCAGGCTGCGGGCAAGGGCTGCGGCGAGAGGCTTGCCGCGCGCGGCAGGGTGACAAACAGCGCCAGCAGATGGTCGCGCAGCACCTCGCGCGCCAGCGTTGCGTTGGCATCGGGCGCAATCGTCAGGCCCAGCGACAGGCGCGCGGCCATGCCCTGCGCGGCACCGCACAGATTGAACAGGCGCGGCAGCAGATCAGCGGCCTCTGGCGCAGGTTTGCCGCGCAACAGCGCACCCAGCGCGGGCGGATCGGGCAGGTCAAAGGACCAGCCCTGCCCGTCATGCGTGATCTGCAACGCGCCCTGCATCGGGTTACACCTGCCCGGTGATGAAGGCGCGGCGCTCCAGCGGGCGCGCGCGCGCCAGTTTCGGGGGCGCGATCAAGGGGGCGTCGGATTTCGGCAAGGGTTGCGCGGCATCTTCCAGCCGTTCCAGCGCGGCGGGGTCGAACAAGCCAACCATGACCGCGCGGGCCACATCGACTGCCTGCATCTGGCTGTTGAAATCCCCCATGGGTGAAAAGAGCGAACACGCCTTGTAGCCGCCCACCTGTTCGCGGGCATTGTGGAGGAATTCATACTGGCCAGAGGGAAAGCCGATCAGTTCCTTCGCGCCCGCCTGCAAGGCGGTCCAGTTATCCTTTGGTCCGGCCAGCAGCACCAGATTCATGAACCACGGCGCGATCAGCACGCCCAGGAAATGCCCGCCCCAGGGCTGGAACCCCACCGCCTGCACATGCAGAGAGTGGTTGCACAGCGGCACATCGCGCATCTTGCCGTTATAGATTTCGCGGAAATCGGCTTCCAGCCGCGCAACTGCGGCCTCCATCGCGTCGGGGGCGGCCCCTGTGTCGCGCAGGACCATGAACTGTTCCGCCGCAGCCCCGCAACCGGGGCAGGTCCAGTCATGGGGCAGCGCGGTGAAGGGCGTGCCGGGGCTGATCTGGCGCGTCTCATCGCCCAGCGCGGGGTCATAGACATGCCAGCAGATTTTACATTCCAGCACAGCCGCGGCAGAGATTTTCGCGCCTGCGCCAAGGTATGAGCCCTCAAACCGGGGGGTGGTCATGCCATCGCCCTCCGGACTTCGCGGATGCGGTCGGCGCTGTCGGCCATATCCTCGGGGCCTGCAATTGCGACTTCGGGCATCTGGGTGACTTCCCATGTATCAAGGATCAGCGTGTCCGAGGAATTGAAGAACTGCACCCGCCAGACATGGGGCATGGCTGAGGCCGTGATGCGGCAATTGCCATAGCCGCGCGAGAGGATCGTAACCGCCCCCTCGCCCATGACGGTGGCCATATGGTCAAGGTCTTCGGGCGTGTGGGGCAGCAGCGTCAGGTTCACGACATGGATTTCCGCACCGGGGCGGTAAGTGGCTGACTTGTCGGCAAGTTCGGCCAGCAGCGCGGGCGCATTGACGACGCCGGGCGCGCGCGGGGCGTCTTGCATGGCGCGGTAGGGCTGATGGGCGCGCGCAATGGCCATTTCCGGCACCGGGCCGATTTCCACCAAATCGACACCCGCGCCCTGCAGCACCCAGACGCCGGTAAAGACGCTTTCCTGCACCGCGACGGCTGGCACGCCGCGCAGTTTCATCGAGACTTCGCCATGCCCCAAGGTTTCGGCCAGAAGCTTGCGCGCGGGCGGTGCGAGTGTGTCCAGCGCGATCTGCGCGCGGCCCCCTTCGCGGGCGACCAGATCACAAGCCTGCGCGATCTGGTCGAGCACGGCCAGCGCAGGCGCGGCGCTATCCAGATCGTCGATTTCGGGCATATGGGGGACATAGGTGCGCATGCCCGATGGCAGGGCGATATATTCCAGCGCCTCGTCGGTCGATTGCGTTCCGGGGCCGAACCCGGCGGGCGGCAGCGTGAAAGGGCTTTGCATGGGCTACACCTCGGTTGTCGCGGTCAGGATCTGGGGGATGCGGGTCAGGTAATCGTCCCAGTCGCGGATCTTGGCGATCCCGCCGAGGAAGCGATCCCCGTCATAGAACAGAAAGGACGGGGTTTTCAGGACGCGTGTCGCCTCGCGCAGTCCCGCTTCCAGCGCGTCGCCCACAAGTGCGCAATCAAACCGGCCCTGAAAGGCTTGGCGCAATTCCGGCAGGATCACAGCGGCATCTGCGGTTTCCAAATTGCGCGCGGCGTCGCCGGGGATGAACAGGCAATGCAGGCCGGGTTGCGCCAGATGCGCGGCCAATGCGTCGGGGGTGTCGAGCTGCGGCCAGCCGAAATCCTCGGTCAGGCGGGTCAGAAGGGGATGGGACATGAAACCTCCTCAGCCAGTGGATTGGCCCGCATCAAGCGCGGCCTGAAGGTGGGGGGGAAGCGACGGGGCGCGGGCGTCCAGATCAGCGAAAGCATCGCCCAGCGTGTCGCCCGCCATGAGCGCGCGCAGACCGTCAAGTGCGGCCATGATCTGACGCGCTTCCGGTTCCGTGATGATGTCGCGCGCGCAGCCCAGATGGGTCAGCAGCCAGGTGCCGGGGGGGACATCGCCCACCAGCGACAGATCGACGGTCTCATACCGCGTGCCGTCAAAGCAATCGGCGGCGATCCCGTCCACGGCCATCACCTGCATGGGGGTTCCGACACACATGCGGATCAGGCTTTCACGGGAAAGAAACGGTCATCGCCAGTGCGACAGGCGGCCGCTTCGGAGGGGCGACCGGATTCGTAGGCATCGCGCGCAATCGACGGGTCGGCCAGATCACCAGTCGCCGTGCGCCCCGGCTGCACATCCACGCCCCAGTCGCGCAAGCGGGTCAGCGCGATCTGCACGGCGGGGTCGATCTGTGCGGCGGTCAGGGGACGCAAGCCGCCGCCGTAATCTTCCAGCTCGACCGGTTGCACGCCGATCAGCAGCATCTGAGCGGGGCAATAGCCCATCAGTTGCGCAGTGGCGATCACGTCCTGAAACCCGGTCTGGTGCAGGCTCATCTTCTTTGCGCCCATGAAGGCGGGCACTTGGTCATTCTCGACGATCTTCATGGTGCCCGGCGTCAGCCCGTAATCGACTGCATCAAAGACGATCAGCGCATCGGCATCTTCCAGAAAGGGCAAGAGATACAGGCCCTGCGTGCCGCCATCCATCAGATGCACATGATCGGGCAAGGCCCAGTTTTCGGCCAGATGCTCGATGCAGCGCACGCCGAAGCCTTCATCGGCCCAGAGCACATTGCCGATGCCAAGCACGAGAATACGCGCGGGTTGGATCTGGTCGGGTTGGGTCTGGCTGGCCACGGTTTCCTCCATCTTGCCGGGCTGGCTGGTCGCAGGCTTTGCAGCTTGCGCCAAGGACAGAATATAACTTTCCATGCGGCGCGGATGCAGGTTTTTCGATTTTGAGCGTGAATTTGTAACGATATGAAAGATATGGCAAAAAGCGGTATTCCATCGCATGCCGCGCTGCGGCATTGTGGTTATTTGGTTTCCATTTTCTTGAACAGTGATCATTCACATTGCAGTCCGGGATATGAAAAACGGCCCCGAAGGGCCGTTCTTGCGTGGTGATTCAATCGCAGCCTAGTCCGGGCGGTCATCCTTGAAGGTGCGATGCCCCGAGATCATGGTCGAGATGATCGACTGGCGCGACATGATATCCTCGCGGACCGCGACATAGATATGCACGATCACGAAAACCACGATCGCCCACATGCCGAAGCGGTGCAGCATATGCACATCAAGGCTGTTTCCGGCCAGCGGGATGACCCAACCAAAGGCGGTGTACATCCAGTGATCCATGCCCTGCCCTTCGGCATAAAGCGCGAAACCTGTCACGATCATGAACACCGTCGCCACTGTGATGAAGAAAAACATCGCAAGTTGTGCGAGCGGATTGTGGCCCTCGTATTTCTTGGGCTCCTTGGCCATGAAGAAATACCAGCGGATTTCAAACACTACTTCGGCCCAGAAATGGCGTGACCAGAAGGGGAAGCTGAACAATTGACGCGCATGGTGGTTGCCGACAAAAGCCCAGTAAAGCCGCCCGAAGAAGCCCACGGTCAGCACCATACCAGCGGCGAAATGCACGAAGCGCATATAGCCG
>JAFIEL010000201.1 GCA_020832585.1 Natronohydrobacter sp.
AGAGTTTGGCCATGCTTTCGGGAGTGGCCGCGCAAATCCCGCGTTCGGTGATCAGACCCGTAACAAGTTCTGCAGGTGTCACATCAAAGGCCGGATTCCGCGCGCCGGTTCCATCAGGCGAGATTTGCACATCGATCACGCGCCCTTCGGGATCGCGGCCCTGCACATGGGTTACTTCACGGGCTGAGCGTTCCTCAATCGGGATGTCGCGCAGCCCGTCATGCACTGTCCAGTCTATCGTGGGCGACGGCAACGCAACGTAGAAGGGCACATTGTTTGCGCGCGCGGCCAGTGCCTTCAGATAGGTGCCGATCTTGTTGCAGACATCGCCCCGCGCCGTGGTGCGGTCCGTGCCGACGATGACGATATCAATCTCGCCATGCTGCATCAGATGACCGCCGGCATTGTCCACGATCAGATCATGGCTGACCTTGTGGCTGTTCATCTCCCACGCGGTCAGCAATGCGCCCTGATTGCGCGGGCGGGTTTCATCGACAAAGACATGCACATCAATCCCGGCCTCAACCGCGTGATAGATGGGCGAGGTCGCCGTGCCCCAGTCAACGGTTGCAAGCCAGCCTGCATTGCAATGCGTCAGCACATTGACACGGCCCCCGGCCTTGCGCGCCGATATCTCGCGCAACAGCGCAAGACCGTTTTCACCGATACGGCGGTTGATCTCCACATCCTCGTCACAGATCGCCTCTGCCTTGGCGCGGGCTGCAGTTGCGCGTTCTGACGGGGCAAGGGGGGCGAGGGTCGCGCGCATGGCATCCAGCGCCCAGCGCAGGTTGATTGCCGTCGGGCGCGTCTCATGCAGTATGTCCCAGGCAGCGTTCAGGCTGGCATCGGATGGGTCACGCGCCATTTGCTCGGCCATGCCCCATGCCGCTGTCGCACCTATCAAAGGGGCACCGCGCACCCACATGTCGCGGATCGCCGTGGCGAAATCGCTCAGGCTGCGCAAGGGCACGATCCGCAACTCATGCGGCAGCCAGCGCTGGTCGATGATCTGCACAGTATCGGAGGCCGCATCGCGCCAGATCGAACGATAGGGGGTTCCGTTGATTTTCATAGATAGTCCTTCCCCAGAATGGTGCGGGCCAGATCGGTCACATCCTCCATGGTGCGGATCGTCCCGCGCCCGATGACCAGCGCGCGCCCCAGCATCAGGCCGCGCGCTTCACAGGTTGCACGCAGCGCGTCGTCTGCGATCTGGTCAAATTCGGCAATATGCGCGAGGCCCAGGATGCGGCGCTGCATTTCGACCCCACAAAAGCCAAGGGCATCGCGCCAGATGGCCGCCAGCCGGTCAAGCCGTGCCTGCTCGGCGCCAAGCGCATCCCCCTGATCCTCGAACAGCGTCGACTGATACAAGATGCCCTTGCGCTCGGTGCGCCACAGATGGGTGAATTCCTGCGCGAAACTGTCCCAGACCTCGGTCGCAGTGTCGAGGATCCAGCCCTGATAGCCGGTCTGTTCCGCTGTGTCGGTCAGATGGCCGGGCACAGCGCAGGCCGCCATCAGGAAATTCGCGATCAACATTCCCACGTCGAAACCCATTGGTCCGTAGGTTGCGAATTCCGGGTCGATCACACGGGCCTTGTCGCCGCTGACCATGACCGATCCTGTGTGCAGATCGCCATGCAGCAGCGTTTCGGCATTATTGGCAAAAGCCGCTTTCAGATGCTGCGCCGCCACTTTCAGTTCACGATCCGCACGCAACATAGCCACGATGGGGTCAAGCGCGGGGGTATGGCGGTTCATCGGGGCCGCGAAATAAGGGTCCGAGAAAACCAGATTCTCCGTGATGTCACAGAGTTCGATATTGTCTGCAAACAGCGCCAGATCGCGCTTACGCGCGGCTGTGTCCATGCTGAGGTCAGAGCCACGAAACAGCGTCTGCGCGCAGAACCGGCCCAGGAACGTGCCAAGCCCGGCATGGCGGATGCCTTTCATCAGGCTCTGGCGCAGGATCACATGATCGGTCAGAAACTCCATTACCACCAACGCCTGTGCGTCATCGCAATGATAGACCTCTGGCACTGTGCCGGGGGCGCGGGCGGCCTGCCGGATCAGCGCGTTATACTCGAAGAAGGCACGCTTCAGTGGCAAGGGCCAGCTTTCGCCCACAAGCCGCACATAAGGCAGCGCCTGTTTGACGATCACTTGTCCTGCTGCCCCCGTCACGATGAAGACAAGGTTGAGATTGCCATCTCCCACTTCAGCCACCTGCCAGGTCTCGGGCGGACCAGCGTGGGTACTGACCGCAGCGATGTGACCCAGCCGATTAGCCACCGTTTCAGGCGTCAGGGCTTCATATGGGGATGTGCTCATCATGACCTCCTCTCGCAGCGCGGAGCCTTCGCCTGCCTCCGCAGGTCTTCAGTTTTCCGTTTTTTTTGCAAAAGTCAAATACTATTGACATTTGCAGAAATCCATCAATTATCGGGGACAGGGAGAGAGCCAGAATGACGCGAAACGCGCTTGAAATCCGCGACATGAACAAGGCTTTTGGGGCCAACAGCGTTCTGCGCGGCATCGATATGGACCTGCCCGCCGGGCAAGTGACCGTGCTGATGGGCGCGAATGGCGCGGGCAAGTCGACGCTGGTCAAGATCATGTGCGGGGTGCAAGGCGCAGATCGCGGCGAGATGCGGCTTGGCGGACAGGTCTATGCGCCCGACAGCCCCCATGCGGCGCTGCGCGCGGGTATCGTGACCGTGCATCAGTCCATAAATGACGGCGTTGTGACTGATCTTGATGTGGCGTCCAATCTGATGCTGGATCGGATCGCGTCCGGGTCTGGGCTGTTTCTGCGCGGCAAGAAACTGCGCGCCGAGGCCCGCGAGATCGCCAAGGCCGTCGGGCTTGTCGTGCCTATGACACAGCCTGTCGCACTGCTGTCGCTGGCGGATCGGCAACTTGTGGCCATCGCGCGAGCCTTGTCGCACAATCCCAAAGTCCTGATCCTTGACGAGCCGACCTCATCGCTGTCAGATGCCGAGGCGCGGCGACTGTTCACCTTGATTGAAAGTCTGAAATCAAGGGGTGTGGCGATCCTCTATATCTCGCACCGGATGTCAGACATCCGGCGATTGGCGGACCGCATCCTGTGCATGCGCGATGGTGTTATTTCCGGCACCTTCACCGAAGCCCCGCTGGATTATTCCGCTGCAGTGCGCGCCATGCTGGGCCATGAGATGACCGAGGTGGACATCACGATCCCCGCGCGCGGCGCTGCGGTGCTGGATCTCTCGAAGCTGCGATTGCGCACCCATTCCCGCCCGTTCAACCTGACACTTCACGCCAATGAAGTGGTCGCCGTGGTCGGGCTGGTGGGCAGCGGCAAGGCGCAACTGGCAAATGTGCTTTACGGTGTGACCCCGCCAGTTGCCGGGGCCATGCGGCTGGATGGGCAGGACTATGCACCGAAATCCCCGGCGCAGGCCATTGCGCGCAAAGTGTTCATGGCCGCGCGGGACCGGCGCAGCAATGCCGTCATTCCCGATTTCGACATCGGGCGCAATTTCACCTTGCCTTTCACCCGCCGCCATAGCGGGTTTGCCGATCTGATCAGCCGCAAGCGCGAGAAAGCCCTTGCTGTGCGGATGATCGCGGAGATGGGGGTGAAATGCCAATCGCATGCCGATCCTATCCTCAGCCTTTCGGGTGGCAATCAGCAGAAGGTGATGGTCGGGCGCTGGATGGCGGAAGAGGCGCGGCTTCTGATTCTCGACGAGCCTTTTCAGGGCGTCGATATTCAGGCGCGGCGCGACATCGGTGCGCGTATTCGCGCACAATCGGTGGGGCGGGCGACATTGGTGCTGGTGACAGAACTGGACGAGGCGCTGGAAGTGGCTGACCGCATCGTGGTGATTTGCGAAGGCAGCATCAGAAGCGACCGTCCCAATCGTGATATCGACGTGGCCACGATCATGGCCGAAGTCGCAGACAGCCCGGCAGAGGCTGTGACAGAAAGGCAAACTGCATGAGCGTGCAAACGAGACTGATCGACCTTGCGATAAAATTCGGCTTCCTGTTGCTGATGGCAGGGCTTCTGGTGTTCTTCTCGATCTCTGCGCCGGGGTTTCTGTCACCACATAGCGCCGTCTTTGTATTTCAGTCCGTGGCCATCACCGGCATTCTGGCGCTTGGCGTGACGGCAACTCTGGTTGTGGGCGGGTTCGACCTGTCCATCGGGGCCGTGGCGACATCGGCGCTGATGCTTTCGGCCTATGTGATGGTCGTCTGGGAATTGAGCGCGGGCGTTGCGATCCTGCTGTGTCTGCTGATGGGCGCAGGTGTGGGGCTGGTGAACGGGCTCTTGATCGTCAAGGCGCGCGTGCCTGACCTGCTGGCCACGCTGGGGATGATGTTCCT
>JAFIEL010000014.1 GCA_020832585.1 Natronohydrobacter sp.
GCGCAAAGGCATCACGCCCATGCTGGCGAAACTCCTGCGACGACGCAGCGCCATCGAGGCCGAGATCGGGCACATGAAAACAGACGGACGACTGACGCGATGCCCGCTGAAGGGCACGGAGGGCGATGCGATCTTTGCTGTGCTCTGCGCCTGCGGCAACATTATCCGCAAGATACTGGCCCACCTGAGGGCAATCTTGGCGCTCTTCATCGCGGCCATACTCGCCGCCATTTGGCAGCGCACAGTCAATAAAGTTACACCAGAAGCCGTGTGAGAGGATTGTTCAGGGCGAACTAAAAAGCCAGGCATTTGCGATGCAAGTGTTTGTGGTATTTTCAATAGCTTTGCAGCGCCTCAAACAAAATCAGTGAGACAATCGGTCTTCCTGATATCGACACTTTTCATTCCGGCAGAACATGCAGCTGCAATACCCTCCGGACTGTCTTCGAACACAAGGCATTGATGTGGAGAAACAGCAAGCTGCTTTGCCGCGAGGAGAAAGATCGCAGGATCCGGTTTCGGCTGGTGGACATCATCACGTGTTACGACGACATCAAAACATGCAGCCAGCCCGGTGGCGTGCAGGAACGCGGTGACAATCGGTCTTTCGCTGTTTGTCGCAAGGGCTTTCGGCAATCCGAGCGACTTGTCACGCGCAAGCGCCGCGACAGGGGGGTTGGGGCGGGCACGATGCGCCAACGCGATGGTTCCAGCAATGCTATGGCGACAAAAGCGTGCGATATCCAAGGGCATGCCGGTTTCTTGCACGATCCGGCTGGCTAGCTCCAGTCGCCCCAACCCTGACTGCCGACCATACCAGTCCCGAGCGATCATGACGCCCTGATCGGCCAGCGCGCTAGAAATAGCCGTGAAATGAATTTCTGCAGTGAGCAACAATGTGCCATCGCAATCGAAGATCAGCGCACTTGGTCTGTCGTTCATATCGGATCCGTTTTTGGTCCGAGGGAAAGTGCCTCGGCGAGTTTTCTGGCCGAGAGTGGTTTTGCCACCGCATGAATACGTCCGGCAAATATATCGGCCAGCGGATTAATGGCCGGCATATGACCTGATGCAACGACCACCCGAGTATTAGGGTTGGTTGCGAGTGCCGTTCTCGCAAGCGCCCAGCCTTCGGTTCGGCCATGCAGCATCAGGTCAGTGACGATCAGATCAATCTTGCCGCGCGCGATCACTGCGCGCGCATCCTCGGGCGATGCCGTGCAGATCAGGGACCCGGCAGCACCGGACAGAAGCTCTTGTGCGCGTTTCTGGTCTCGCGTGTCATCTTCGACGATGAGCACCGTTCCAAAACACGGCAAGTTGCAACGCGATTGTGCCGCGCCATGCAGGGGCAGCGATACCGTCACCCGCGTTCCGGCGCCCGGTTTCGAGGTGATCTTCACATCACCACCCGACTGGTTGATAAAACCATAGACCATGGCCAGCCCCAACCCTGTCCCGCCTTCGCGCGTGGTGTAGAAGGGCTCCATCACATGCGCCAGAACATCCGGTGACATGCCGCAGCCCGTATCTTCGACCTCAATGATCGCCTGTCCGGCAGCGGCTGAAACCTTGAGCACGATGGTCCCGGTCTCTTCGATGGCCTGTCCCGCATTCAGGCAGAGGTTCAACAGGGTGCTCTCGAGCTGGCCAGGGTCGATCAGGACAGGCAATGGGCGATCGGTGATCTGAAGCTGAAGCGCGATCTCGTCGCGCAGTGCAAACCCGATCAGATCGGCCATCCCCTCGACCAGGGCTGCAAGCTCGACGATTTCAGGGGCCAAATGCTGCCGGCGCGCAAAGGATAAAAGCCTGCCTGTCAGGGACATGCCCAGATCGACGGCGCTGGCGATGGTCTGATACATCACCTCTTTCTTTGCTGCCGGGGCAGTTTGCAACAAATGCAGATTACCCGAGATCGTTGACAGGATGTTGCCGAAATCATGCGCGACCTCGCCAGAGACTTTGCCCAGAGCTTCGATCCGCTGAATCTGCTGCAACCTGTCAGCGACATTGCGCCGTTCGGTGATATCGGCCACCAGAACCACCATCCCGCCATCGGGCAGCGGGCTGGAGCGCCATTCCAGATGGCGGTCATCCGTCGTGACCTCGGTTATTCCAGACGGTTGCGCGGCAAAATCCGGGGCGCTGCCCTCATTGGTGATCTGCCCCAGTCTGGGCCGGTCCAGCAATCGTGCGGGATCGATGCGCAAGACCTCTGCCAGCCTTGCGTTATGGGCGATCAGATGGCCCTGATCTGACAGGATGGCCACACCATCACTGATCCCTTTCATCATGTTGTCATAGAGCGCTGTGCGCCGCATCATCTGCCGGTTGGACCGGTCAAGCCGGATCGCATTGGCGCGAAAGACGCGGAATGCATGGAACAGATTGCCGATCTCGTCGCCATGCCCGGTCCCGCGCGGCAAGCGCGCCTGCCGGTCGCCAGAGGCTAGACGCATCATCGCATCCGAAATCCGGCGCAGATTGCCTGTGACATATTGCGACACGAAAAGGGCCGCTAACAGCGCCACGATCGCGCTGGCCATGCCCACTGTCAGGATGGTTGATTTGGCGAGGGCAATCGCTGTGGTGGCCCGCGCGCGTTCTTCCGCGATACTCGCCTGTGCCTGTTCTGTCTGTGTGGCGGAATAGGCTGTCAGTTCCGATGCGGCCTGACGAATGTGGTTCAGCGCTGCCTCGGCACGCAGTTTGCTGGCGAGTTCAAGCCTGCGCAATTCGAACAGGCCCTCGGGACCCTGCGCGATCATGAGCAACCGTTCTTGGGTAACTGAATCGGGGCGAAAACTGGCGCGACCAGCCTGCGCAACATTCGCGGTAAAGGCCCGCTGATATTCTCCGACGCCAACAAGGTTTTCCGCACGGCCGGCACCCAGCAGGGCCGCGGCCTGCCCTTGCAGCATCATCCAGGCTTGACGTTCTGCCGCGCCTAGCAGGGCTTCTGCCGATTGTGCGGCAGCCTGACGCTCAATGCTGGCCAGTTCTGCGTTCAGGCGCAGCACACGGTCACGAAACCCGGCGCGCAGCACGCTTTCGTCAACCAGTTCGGCAATGGCTTGCCGGGTCTTGATCAGCATATCCGAGAAAGCCCTATCATCTGCAACATCCCCGGCGATCTGGAGCAGCAAACTCTTTGCGCGCGCCCCTTCCTGTTCAATCCGGAACGGACTGTCGAGTGTGAGCAAGTAAGGTGCTTGCGTGGCCAGTTCGGCAGATTGGCGTGAGAGGCGTAGCGCCGCGTCCACGCGCGCCAGCGTGTCCCCATGCAGGCGTTCCAGCCGTTCGGTGCCCTGACCAAGCGCTATCCAGGCAACGATGCCGACAATCAGCGTCGCACTTGCCAGAACCGAAAGCGCCGTCAGCAAGCGTGCCTTTACCGACAAACGGCTCATGATGAACCATGGGGCAAGAAGACATAGCCCTGCCCGCGCCGAGTCTGCAGATGAATAGGCTTGGATGGGACGCTCTCGATCTTGCGGCGCAGGCGCAGGATCAGCACATCTATGGTGCGGTCCATGTATTGTGACAGGTCATTGCCCAGTTCATGCAACAACTCGGTCCGAGGGATCACGCGGTCGGGGTTGCGAAGCAGATAATCCAGAAGGCGATACTCGGCATTCGTAAGGGGGATTTCAGTGCCATCTGGCCCCAGCAATTCACGACGAGTCTGATCAAGACGCATCGCGCCAAACCGCACGATCGCACTTGTGGTACGGTCTGCCTGTTCCAGCCCAGGATATCCGGTGCGGCGCAACACCGCACGGATACGAGCGATCAATTCGCGTGGATTGAAGGGCTTGAGCAGATAGTCATCAACGCCGGTTTCCAGCCCGATGATCTTGTCCATCTCATCCCCGCGCCCTGTCAACATGACGATGGGCAGGCCGAAACGGTCCCGGATGCGCAGGGCAAGCGCGAGGCCATTTTCGCTGGTCAATTTCAGGTCGATCAGTGCCAGATCCACATCGTGCGAAGGCCCCAAGGCAAAGAATGACGCTCCATCAGAGAGGGCGACAGGCTCAAGCCCGTTCTCCTGCAACAGCGCAGCGAGCGTGTGGCGCAGATCCGCGTCGTCGTCGATGATCGCCACCACCGGTCTGCGGGTGTCGCTGTTGTCTTTCATGCGCGCTGAGTTATAGATCACCGCTGCGTCCTCCCACGATCAGAATGGGTCATCCCCACGACACTGGCAATTCCAAGTGCGATTTAGTTTATTACAGCGCCAGTGTGAACTTTGTAACATTGTTCATGATAATTGCAGGTCTGTGTAAGATCGTTCATCGCGTGGTGTATCGAAGCGCAACGGTGCATCATGCAACATTCGAGACAGCCGCGTCATGGGAGGCGTGGTATGTTTTCGGGAGGAAGATATGATGAAGGTAACTTCAGTCAGCGCAATGGCACTTGCCGCAGGTCTGATGGCAGGCGCGGCCTCGGCCCAAAGCTTGGATGTCGTGTGTTCGAACGAACAGGCCTGGTGCGACCTGATGGCCCAGAACTTCCGCATCGATACGGGGATCGACGTGGCGATGGTGCGCAAATCCACAGGCGAGGTTCTGGCTCAGATCCGGGCAGAAGCAGGAAATCCCAAGGTCGATGTCTGGTGGGGCGGGACTGGGGATCCGCATCTGATCGCCGCCAATGAAGGGCTGACAGTTGCAAGCGGGGCAGACACGTCCGAGCTGCTTGGCTGGGCCCAGAATATGGCCGACATGACCGAGGGGCGCGCCATAGGTGTCCATGTCGGTCTGTTGGGCATTTTCTACAATACCCAGCTACTTGCGGAAAAGGGAATGCCGGTCCCCTCCTGCTGGAGTGATCTGACGCGTCCGGAATATGCTGGTGAAATCACACTCTCCAATCCGCAATCCTCGGGGACTGCCTATACTCAACTTGCGACATTTGTGCAGCTTTTCGGCGAGGATGAAGCTTTCAGCCTGCTGGGAGACATCGCACGCAATGTCAACACGAACACGCGCTCTGGCTCTGCGCCGGGCCGGATGGTTTCGCGCGGGGAATCCACGATCTCGGTGGGGTTCATGCATGACATGGTCAACCTCAAGAAGCAGGGTTTCCCTGTCGAGATCGTTTCACCCTGCGAAGGCACAGGCTATGAGACCGGTGCTGTCTCGATCATCGATGGTACACCGAATTTCGATGCCGCGAAAGCGTGGGTCGAGTATGTACTGACCGCCGAAGCACAATCTGGCGCGCTTGAGGTTGGTGTCTATAACATCCCCTCACATCCTGCTGCGATGACAGATGCTGAAGCGCCCGACATGGCCTCGGTGAAGCTGATCGACTATGATTTCGCAACATATGGCTCTTCCGAGATGCGCGAGCATCTCTTGGAACGCTGGGGTGCCGAAATCCGTTCCCAGGGCGGCAATTTCGAAGAATAAAAACCTCGCCAACCTGGCTGGTCCGCCCCAGTGCCGACGTGGGGCGGACCTACAACTCATACAATATTCAGGAAATTGAAATGAAACGCACGGCGGGGCTTTGGCTCCTGATCGGGTTTGCAGCTTTTTGTCTGCTGCCCTGGTATGATATCCGCGGAAGCTTCTGGCATTTCCGCTGGTTTGACACTTTGAGCACGCAGAACGCGCCTGCGTTCCTCTGGGCAGTGGGCGGGCGTCCCTGGCTGTGGCTGCCGCTCTTGGGTCTGATCCTGTCCGCGGCTGCGCTTGCGCTTGTCAAATCGCCTGTCAAGCAGGCGCAGGCCCTTGTTGTCAGCGGCTCCCTTGGTCTTGGTCTGCTGATCGGGCAAGGGTTGTTTGTCGTAGGCTTTGGCGCGCGCGCGACTGTTTTTGACGGCATCACACAGCCTGGTATGGGCATGGGCGCTTTCATATTCGCAGCCGCATTGCTGTTCATTGTCACGACCGGTATCTCCGGGCTTGGCCGCGGGCGGGGCGATGCCTTCATCACGGGTATGGTGGGGGGCATCGTGGCGCTGGTGGCCACGTTTGTCTTCTACCCGATGGCCTTCATCTTCACGAGTGCATTCGAGTTGCGCGGCGGACAGGGTTTCGGGCTGTCCGAGTTTCTGCCGCGCTTCTTTGCGCCGGATGTCTGGTCGCTCGCCTGCCTGACCGGGCGTGGACAATGTGGCGTTGCCGTAAATTCGACGCTTCTGGGACTGGCGACGGCGACAGGTACAACGGTCATGGGGCTGGCCTTCGCGCTGATCTTCACGCGCACGGATTTCCGCGCGAAACGCTTGTTGCGCGTGCTGACAGTCCTGCCCATCATCACACCGCCCTTTGTGATCGGTCTGGTTCTGATCCTGCTGCTGGGACGTTCCGGCACACTGACTGTCTTTTTCGGTGACCTGTTCGGGATAGAGAAAACCCGCTGGCTCTATGGCTTCTGGGGTGTGTGGCTGGCACAGATGCTGTCCTTCACGCCGATTGCCTTTCTGGTGCTGATTGGAGTGGTCGAAGGTGTTTCGCCCTCGATGGAGGAAGCCAGCCAGACCCTGAACGCCAATCGCTGGCAGACCTTCCGCAATATATCCTTGCCGCTGATGCGACCGGGGCTGGCCAATGCCTTTTTGTTGGGCTTCATCGAGAGTGTGGCGGATTTCGGCAACCCGCTGGTTCTAGGTGGCAACTTCAATGTGCTCTCGACCGAGATATATTTTGCCATTGTTGGCACGGTCGCCGATCCCGCAAAGGCTGCGATCCTGTCGCTGATCCTGCTCTCGCTGACGCTAACGACTTTCGTGGCACAACGTCTGTGGCTGGGGCGCAAGAATTACGCAACTGTCACCGGCAAGGGAGATAGCGGACGCAATGCCGCGCTGAATCCAGCGTTGCGCTGGACCTGTTATGCGCTGGCACTGCCTTGGGCCGCCTTTACGCTGGTGCTGTATGTGCTGATTATCTTTGGCAGCTTCACCCGGCTCTGGGGCCACGATCACAGCCTGACCCTGGATCACTACCGCCGGTCCTTTAACATAGTTGTGCGCAATGGCATTCACTTTACCGGTGCTGCCTGGGACAGTTTCTTTACTACATTGTCCATCGCCGCGATTGCGGCACCCCTGACAGCGGCTGTGGGGCTGGCGACGGCCTATCTGCTGGTGCGGCAGAACTTCGCGGGCAAAAATGCCTTTGAGTTCTCAACCCTGCTGTCCTTTGCCATTCCGGGTACGGTCATCGGGGTGGCCTATGTCATGGCGTTCAACTTCCCACCGATCGAGCTGACAGCAACCGGATTGATCCTCGTGATCTGCTTCATCTTCCGCAACATGCCTGTAGGCGTGCGCGGGGGGATAGCCGCCATGAGCCAGCTCGACAAATCACTGGATGAAGCCTCGACCACGCTTGGCGCAAACTCGTTCACCACGTTGCGCCGTGTCATCCTGCCACTTATGGGACCGGCCATTCTGGCGGCTCTGACCTACAGTTTCGTCCGGGCCATCACGTCCGTCTCGGCGGTGATTTTCCTGGTTTCGGCGCGCTACAACATGGCGACGTCTTTCTTGGTGGGTCGGGTCGAGAATGGTGAATACGGCATTGCCATCGCCTATTCCGCCGTTCTGATCGTCACGATGCTGGCCGTCATCCTTGCCCTGCAACTTGTGATCGGACGCCGCAAGCTGCGCCGCATTTATCGCATTGAAACAACATGAGACAGGAGAGCCCGATGAAAGGGTCCGTTTGCTTTGAAAATGTCACCAAATGCTTTGGCGCAGTGGTCGCGCTGAAACCCCTATCGCTGGAAATCACGCCTGGCACACTGGTCACGCTTCTGGGGCCTTCGGGGTGTGGCAAGACCACGACCTTGCGCCTGATTGCCGGACTGGAATCTGCCACCGATGGGCGTATCCTGATCGGGGGACAGGATGTCACGCATCTGTCAGCCACCTATCGCAAAGTGTCGATGGTGTTTCAGTCCTACGCACTGTTTCCGCATATGAGCGTGATCGAAAATGTCGCCTATGGCCTGACGGTGCAGCGTATTTCCAAGGCCGAAGCGCATACCCGTGCTGAAGCTGCGCTTGAGACAGTCGGGCTTAGGGGCTTTGGTGCGCGATTGCCGTCGGAGCTGTCCGGTGGCCAGCAGCAGCGCGTCGCAGTCGCCCGCGCCATCGTGCTGGAACCCGAAGTGCTGCTACTTGACGAACCGCTGTCCAATCTTGATGCCAAGCTGCGCCGACACGTACGCGAGGAAATCCGCGAAATCCAACAGCGCCTTGGGCTGACGGCGGTCTATGTCACGCATGATCAGGAAGAGGCCATGGCCGTGTCTGACCGGATTATCGTGATGAAAAACTCCGAAATCGCCCAGGAAGGCACGCCATTTGACCTCTATGACCGCCCTGCCTCTGCTTTCATTGCGGATTTCATTGGTGATGCGAACCTGATCGATGTCGAGGTGACAAAATCAGGAGTCACGACAGAGGTCACCTATCTCGACAAACGCCTTGCGCTACCACTCGAAAGCAAGTCATCCGGTCCCGCAAAGATGGTGCTGCGCCCGCATTATGTGCGCCTGTCGCGTGAACCAGGCCCGGAAACAGTGGCCGCCGAAGTCACCTATGCGGCTTGGCTGGGAAATTCGGTGCAATACACGCTTGACAGCCCGCTGGGTTCGATCTTTGCGATCACTGCACCACAGGCCCAACCCTTGCAAATCGGCGATACTGCCCATCTGGGGTTTAATCCTGCCGATATCCGACTGGTGCCATTTTGATGTGTTTTCGGGGTTGGCATAGGCATGGTACTTGATCAAGACTAAGTCTGTTCGCACTGTTTTTCTCAAATGGCTCTTGCTGTTCGCGTCGCGGCTGGAACAAAGCCGCGCTCTGGACAGCGGGGGCCTTCATGGAAATCCCAGCCTCCTACGCTTTGCCGCTGATCGAGACCATCGCAAGAACGGGCTGCTAAAGCAGAATGCCGCGGATGGATTGCCGCAAGGTCACAGTCGGATAGGCATCGACGTCGAAGCCGGTTGCTTCGATGAAAGGGGTCAGATCCACCACATGATCGACAAAACTGCCAAACCAGCCGGGGCTGTGATAGCCCAGATCCCAGCGCCCGGTGCCGCCAATCGCCTCGATCGACATCTGGTCGCGCAACTGGTTGGGCGGCAGGATTTCCCCGATCACCCGAACTCCCGTCTCTTCCTCATATTTCGGTGCGAAATAGTTGATGACCGCATCGGCTTCTGCACCCGGATGCAGGGCCCAGCGAATGGTCACATCCTGCCCCATCGCGCTGCCCGCCATGGTCAGGCCAAGGGCAAGCCCCCCGGCGATGGTCGTTTTTCTGGAAAGGTCTGTCATCAGGTTATCTCCTCCATGATGTCTGATGGTTTTCATTGGGCACGGGTCAGTTCAGCCGCGCCTCAGTCTTGGGGTCGAATAGATGCACTTGACCCGCTCGTGCTGCCACCACGAGGTCCTGCTCCGGCGTCAGGTCATGACGCTCGCGCAAAACAACCGTCATGGGCGTGTCGCCAAGATCGGCACCAACATGGATTTCTGCGCCTGTCGGCTCGACAATCCTGACGCGCGTGCGCAGACCGGCATCAGAGACGATCAGATCCTCTGGCCGGATGCCGACCCGGACATGCTGGCCTTGCTGAACATTGGTCCCCTGCGGCAGCGGCAGGGTCTGACCGTCGGCCAGCATCAGATCGCCGCCCCGCACTTCGTATCGAAGAAGTTCATCGCGGGCGAGCCGATGAAGCCTGCCACAAACAGATTTGCCGGGCGATCATAGAGCTCCAGCGGAGAGCCCGCCTGCTTGACCACACCATCATGCATCACCACGATCATGTCGGCCATGGTCATCGCTTCGATCTGATCATGGGTGACATAGACTGTTGTCACCTTGAGCCGCTGGTGCAGCTGCTTGATTTCGGCGCGCATCTGCACCCGCAGCTTTGCGTCGAGGTTCGAGAGCGGTTCGTCGACCAGAAAGACCTGAGGATTGCGCACAATCGCGCGCCCCATGGCCACCCGCTGCCTCTGCCCCCCCCGAAAGCTGTTTCGGATAGCGCTCAAGCAAGGCCGAGAGGTTCAGAATTCCGGCGGCATGCTCAACCCGGCGCGCGATCTCGGCCTTGTCGACCTTCGCGAGTTTCAGGGCAAAACCCATGTTCTGCGAAACGGTCATATGCGGGTAAAGCCCATAGTTCTGGAAAACCATTGCGATGTCGCGATCCTTGGGGGCCATGTCGTTCACTTCGGTATCGCCGATCATGACTGACCCCGACCAGACACATGTCGCACCCCGAATGAGCGTCCGCGATGAGGCTCGTTGCGATACGAAGCAGACCAGCAGTTCGCGTTTCCGGCTCAACGATCGAACGACTGCTTCCAGGGAGTACTGAGACCGCTTCGCCGGAACTTCACAGACTGTATTCCGCCCCTCATGAAAGTGCCACGCTCACAACGTGGCTAGCCTAGTAGCAACGTTCATGCATTTTGCGGCAATGAACGTCCTCATGCGTGTGCAGAATGTTACAGGCTAAGATTGGAGAGGTTGGAAAGTTTGAGGTATTCGGTATTCACGAGGACGCGCGACCAAGCCAACTCATCGTAGCCGAAGGCCGGTTTCGGTTTCAAAGAGATAAACCCGGGCCGGGTCAAATGTGATACCAACATTCATATCGTTTGTCAGATCGGACTCCCCGTCTGTCGCAACAATCAGGCGCTCGCCTGTAGACGCGTACAGATAGGCGTAGGAGATGCCACCAAGCTTTTCGATCAGATCGAGCCTGAAACCGTGGCCTGTGGGGTCAATCTGCAGGTGCTCCGGGCGGATGCCAAGTTCGATCGTCGTGCCGTCAGCGGGCAGGTGCAGATCCAGCGCAGGAGCATCCTTCAGGGCGGGGATTGACAGCGCGCCCTGTACGACCTGTCCCTGCAGGAAGTTCATCGCCGGCGAGCCGATAAACCCCGCGACAAAGCGATTGTCCGGGTCGCGATACAGATCAAGCGGCGCGCCGACCTGTTCGATCCGGCCTGCCCGCAGAACCACGATCTTGTCGGCAAGGGTCATCGCTTCGACCTGATCATGGGTGACGTAGATCATCGTTGCGCCGATCTGCTTGTGCAGGGACGCAATCTCTACGCGCATGTCCACACGCAATTCCGCATCAAGGTTGGAGAGGGGCTCGTCAAACAGGAATACTTCAGGCCCGCGCACGATAGTGCGCCCGATGGCCACGCGCTGGCGCTGCCCCCCGGAAAGCGCCTTTGGCTTGCGGTCCAGAAACGGCCCAAGCTTAAGGATGCGCGCGGCCTCGGCCACCTTGCTTGCGATTTCGGATTTCGGCACACCGTTCATCCGCAGCCCGAAGCCCATATTCTCGGCGACGGACATGTGCGGATACAACGCATAGGTCTGGAACACCATCGCCACCCCGCGCTTCGACGGGTCAAGCCGCGTCACATCGCGTTCACCGATGGTGATCTGGCCGCTGGTGGTTTCCTCCAGTCCCGCGACCATACGCATGAGGGTGGATTTGCCACAACCCGAGGGGCCGACAAAGACGCAGAACTCACCGTCATTGATTTCTAGGTCAATGCCGTGGATCACCTGCATATCGCCATATTTCTTGACGACATTCGAAAGTGTGACACCGGACATGATTTATCCCCTTTTCAATTCCGGGCGCGGGTGGCGCCCTGTCAGCTCGGCTATGACTTTCATCTCGGTCGCGTCATAGGCGCGCCCGTCGGGACAGAGCAGGTCGTGAAACCAACAATCCGGTGCCTGTATCTGGCCATGCATGGCCTGCAAATCGGCAGGCCACGGCTGATCTGTCTGGGTGCGCCCCTTCACAAGGCCCCAGTTAAAGGCCCCCACCTTGGATGCGTGATACAGGGGCAGTTGGTCTTCAATCCGGCTGTCAATGGTGCGGGCCATCCATTCCGTGATCAGGATCGGGCGGTCATGGGCCTCCAATTGGGTAAGATAGCGCCGCGCATTCTCAAGGTCGCAATAGGCGTGGAAGCTTACGATATCCGAGAGCGCAAGCGCCTGCCGATCAATCGGATCATCAAAGGCAATGTCGGTTGCACCGGGCAGTGGCGTACGCCATGCAGCAACCGTCAAGGGCTGGCACGGGCCGATTTCTCTGGCCCAGTCAAAGCTCTGCTCCATCAGTGCCTTGCTATATGCCGTCAGGGCCGGATCGAATTCGCGATACCCCCCATCCAGCGTAAAGATCATCCGGTTGCCGGGCTCGTTATACAGATCCCATGCAAAGATGCGGCGATCATTGGCGTAGTTGCGGATCATGTCTTGAAGATAGGCACGAAATGCGGGCCACTGGCTGCACTCCATAACGGCCGCGCGCCCCGGCGATGCGACAGCCCGACTGTTATGCACCCCGGAGACAAGATCTGGCTGCGGACCCCAGACGGGTTCAGCACCGCCAAAGCCGCAATCATCCAACAGCACAGGCATAACCGACAGCCCAAGCCGGGACGAGGTCTGCAAGAACCAATCGAACCGGGCCATCAGCCCGTCACGGTCATGTTTCCAGATCAGGAAATGCAGATTGGTCCGGATTGCGTTCATCCCGATCTCGGCCGCCCAGCCAAGCTCGCGCGCGATGGTTTCGCGGTCAAAGGTCTCTGCGCGCCACATCTCGAGAAAGTTCACCGCAGTCGATGGCAGAAAATTACATCCGCATATCCAGGGCTGCGCCTGCCACCAGGTCTTGGCCTGTGCCTTGGTCCAGCGGGGGCGGGGGGGCGATGTCATGGTCTTTGTTTCCGGCTCGTGTTGGGATTGTGGTGGTCCGCGCAATGCTGCGCGGACCGGCACATTAAGATTAGCGATCAAGCAGGTCCTGCACGTCTGCCTGCGCATCGGAAAGCGCGGCGTCCACCGATTTTCCGGTCAGCCAGATCGCCTGAAATTCACGGTTCAGCACATCCTGAATCGCGCCGTAGCGGACAGAGGGCGGTGTGTCGCGGGCGATTTCGGCCGTGCCAGCATATTCGCCACGATGGGGGAGAGCGGCGTATTCCGCGCTGTTCAGGACCGAAGTCCGCACGGCCATATGTCCGGTGCGCGCCCAATCGATATTGTGGTCATTGATGAAGGCCAGAACCTGAAGTGCTGCGGCATAGGTTTCGGGTGCGTCGGCTTTCAGCGGCGCGGGGATAGCCCATATGTGACTGTCGGCCCATGTCGCGCCCTCATCAAACAGCGTCGGGAAATCCGCCACGAAGTAGCGATTGAGGCCCTGATCATCCTTTGCGGCTTCAGCGCTGTAGAAGTCCACGACCCAGGTGCCATTGACCAGAATTGCCGCTTCGCCATTCAGAAAGGCCTGCTGGCTGTCGGCATAATTCAGTTGCGGGTTGGCAAGTCCCGCGTCGAAAAGCTGGGTGATCGCGCTGATGGCGTTGCGGGTTTCGGGGGTGTCTATCGTGGCTGTGTCGCCATCGAAGATATTCGCACCTTGCTGCCACAGCAGTGCCAGCACCACCCGCACCCCGATCGGGAATTGCGCGAAATCGGCTGCCAGATAGTCCTGCCCGGTTGCCGCTTTCACTGCGCGGGCATGCTCCAACATCTCCTCGGGCGAGGACGGCAGGACGGGCGCGCCATCGACCACAAGCCCGGCAGCCTCCATCAGGTCAAGATTGACATGCCATAGATTGGCATGAAAATCCATCGGCACACCGATGATGCGGTCATTGTAGGTGACGGCTTCAAGCGCGGTGGCTTCCCAGTCCGAGACGTCGATGCCTGCGGCGGCCAGATCATCGGTTAGATCCGCCAGCGCACCGATGCTGGCAAATTCTGGAACGCGGTGGCGATGCATGACATGCACGGCGGGTGGGGTGCCCCCGGCATAGGCGGCCTTGATCTGATCATAGTAGTTACCCCAGTCGGTTGGCAGCGTATTGACCGAAACACCGTCCAGCGTTGCATCCGCGGCATTGATGATCGACTGGATGATGCAGGCCTCTCCGACGGACACCTTCGTGTCGGTGCCTGCGCCTTCGCAGTCGCCGAAGAAGCGGCCCAGCGTCACCTCTTGTGCCACGGCCCCGGTGGCCAGAAGGGTCAGCGCAGTTGCGCCAAAGATCGCATGTTTCATCCGGTTTCCTCCCTAGGATGTTTGCAGAAAGCTCAGCCCTTGGTGCCGCCCGCCGTCATGGCGCGCACCACATAGCGTTGAAAGATCAGGAACAGCACGACCACCGGCAGCGAGGCGATGACGCCCGAGGCCATGACGCGGCCCAGGCCCTCGGCCTGTGCGAAATTCGACTGGATCGACGCGAGGCCCAGCGTGATGGTGAAATACTCGCGCTGCTGGGCCGAAACGAGTGGCCAAAGATAATCATTCCACGCGTATAGAAAGGTCAGGATCGCCAGCGTCATCATCGCAGGGCGCGCCAGTGGCAGCATCACATACCAAAAGATTTGAAGCCAGCCGACCCCGTCTATGCGTGCCGCTTCCTCGATATCTTTGGGGATGGCCTTGAAGAACTGCATCATCAGGAAAACCCCGATAGGCACGGCCACACGCGGCAGGATCAGCGCGTGATGGCTGTTGTGCCAGCCCCAATCGGCGAACATCGTATAGAGCGGGATGAACACAGCCTGTTCGGGCACCATCAGCCCCATCAGACACAGCACGATCACCGGCCCCTTGAGCGGAAAGTCCAGCCGCGCCAGCGCATAGCCTGCGGTTGTGGACACAGCCAGAACTGCCAGCGTCATGCCCACGGACACGATCAGCGAGTTCAGAAACCACATCGGCACCTGTCCGAAGCGGAACAGCGCGATGTAGTTGTCGGCCGTGAAGGGAATCGGGATCAGCCCCAGCGCGGTGCTCGATGTGGTGCGCGCCAGCACATCATTGGGCTGGAATGAGAGCGACACCATCCAGATCGTCGGCACCAGCCAGATAAAGGCAGGCACGGATAGCCCGAGGATCAGCCAGTAATAGGAACGGTTCATTCGTCCTTCTCCCGTCCGAGCACGAATTGCAGGATCGAAAAACCGCCCATGATGACGAACAGAAACACCGCCATCGCCGAGGCGCGACCCAACTCGCTGTCACGAAATGCGGTCTGGTAGATGTAGCGCACCAGCACCTGAGTCGTGTCATTCGGCCCGCCACCCGTCATCAGATGCGATTGGCCAAAGACCTGAAAATGCAGGATGATCTGCAACACCACGACCACGGTTATGGTGCGCTTCAGGTTGGGCAGCGTGATATACCAGAAGGCTTTTGCGCCCGTGGCATTGTCCAGCGCGCCCGCTTCATAGAGATCTTTCGAAATATCCTGAATGCCTGCCAGAAACAGGATCATGGCAATACCCAAGGACCACCAGATCGTCGCGATCACGATCGCGGCCATGGCGAAGCCTTCTGCGGTCAGCCAGACGATGGGCGAGCCGCCGAACAACTCGGTCAGATTGGCGATCAGCCCTTGCCGGGGCGAAAACATGATCTGCCAGATCAGCGTGACGACCGTGACCGACAGCACCTGACTAAGAAAGAACAGCGTGCGCAGCACGGCCTTGGCGCGGGTCTCGCCGTCCAGTGCGGCGGCCAGCAGCATCGCGGTGATGGTCACGCCCGGAACAGCCAGCCCTACGAACAGGATCGTGTTGCCGACTGTCGGCCAGAACCGGCGATCATACCAGCGACCACCCTCGCCGGGATGAAACCCCGGCAGCACAAACAGCAGAAGCGCCGCAAGACCCATGGCCAGCGCCGTGACCTTACCCGCGCGCCCGGCCCGATACAGCAAAGCGCTTGCAAGGATTCCGATCAGCCCGATGATCTGAAAGCCGGGGCTGGCCAAAGCCCCCCAGGTGATGTTGTGCCCCCACATGACGCGCTCGTAATTGCGCAGGCCCACATAGGATTTGGCATCCGGGTTGAAGGCCACCGCCATCAGATTCCAGTCATGCAGGCTGATCCAGACCCCCTTGAAGAACGGATAGATCAGAAACACGGCATAGACCGTCAGGAACGGCACAAGCAGGATCACAGCGGCCTGGCGCTGCGACAGCGCGAAGCCCGCGCCTTGTTGTCGGGGCATTTGGCGTCTCCTCCCAGAGCATCCGATTTGCGCACAGATCGCCAACTCTGCGTGCTAAAAATAATTAGCAAACTTTATTACCACGCGTCAAGCTGTATTATGCAGGCATGACTGATCCAAAGATTCCCTCTCCCGCTCGTGTCACGATGATGGACGTCGCCGCGCGCGCTGGCGTGTCACAGTCGACGGTCTCATTCGTCCTCAATGGTATGGAAGACATGCGCATCGGGGCCGAAACACGGCAACGGGTGTTGGATGCCGTGACTGATCTGGGTTACCGGCCACGCGGGGCGGGGCGTCCGCCAAGTGCCCTTAGAAAACGTGTAATCGGCATGATGCTCGACGAAATCGCGACCAGCCCTTTTGCTGCCATATCAATTGATGGCGCGCAGGAGGAAGCGCGCAAGCATGATGCATTGCTGGAAATTGTCATGACTGGCGGCGACCCCGAATACGAGGTCGCGGCGTTGCGAAAATGGGCTGCCGACGGGGTTGATGGGGTGATCTACGGCTCCATCCTGACGCGGAGGGCAATGCCCCCCGACATTCTTGGCCGTCACCGCTCGGTATTGCTGAATTGCTACGATGAGGCAGGACGCTATGCATCTGTCGTCCCCGCTGAACGGCGCGGAGGCGAAGCCGCGACCAAGGCTTTGCTGGCCCAAGGTCATCGCAAGATCGCCTTTATTTCCGGGGAGGCTTGGATGGATGCGTCAGGCCAGCGCAAGGAAGGGTTTGAGCGTGCCATGCGGGACGCCGGCGTTCCGATAGATCCGGCAATGGTGCTTGAAGGTAACTTCCTTCCCAGCGGCGGGCGGTCAGCGACTCTGGAGCTCTTGCAATCGGGTCCACGCCCCGATGCAATTTTCTGCGCGAACGACCTGATGGCCGTCGGCTGCTATGAGGCACTCAAGGAACTTGGCGAGCGTCCGGGCGAAACCATAGCCGTGATGGGCTATGATGATCAGGAAATAGCGCAACACCTGTCACCAGCTTTGTCCACGGTGTTGTTGCCTCATCGCGAGATGGGACTTTGGGCCATCTCGGCACTCTTAAATGAAACAACCCACCCTTCGATTCAAGAGCGAATGGAATGTCCGTTGGTATTGCGTGCTTCGCATTTCCGAAAACAGTCCTGAGAAGATAGGCGTTTCTTTGTTTGCAATATAGATGGCGTCGCAAAGACGGGACCGTGATCTGCGGCTTTGTAAACGATAGTTTCGATCGTTTGCAGTACATCATGGCAATCAGAGCGGGAACGGCAGCTATCGATCAGTCCTACGGCTGCAATGCCGCCGGGGCACAGTCGGCCCTTCGCCCTCCACATCGACATCTCGAAACATGCCGCACCCAGCATGACCGTCCGCAATAGGCTGGTTGCGGAAATACGCTGCGCCGGAACTGAATGACCGCTTCGGGAATCACTGGGCGACAGGCCGGTCGGCGGCTGTGGGCCGGGCACGTCGATGCTGTTATCGCCTTCGTAGTGGGCGGGGAGCGGACGGTGAAGTTGCGGCATTGCGAACGCAGAACTGGATGGTTGCTGACGTTCACATCGAACGTCTAGTCACGATTTCCCTGCCTTCCGTGGCCCAACCCGCGATGTCGGCAATCGTTCAGCCCCATCGTGAAGCGGGTTCGTGCAGGGTATCGAATGTCCTTGGTGTTAGCGCCATAGTGTTGCCTGCATTTGTTCCTTTGTGTCGTGCGTCATTGCCTTTCAGGATCGAGCAGGAGTGCGCCGCAAATTCGCGGCGCCAGCGGCCAGAAATGCCCCGAGGCTGCCGGAATTGGTGACCATGGCGGTGGCCTCGTTGCGCGCGCGATCGATGCGCAGGTCGGCGACCCACAAGCCATTGGAGCCGTTATGGCGCAAACCCTTGGCCTCAATGACCCAGCCGCCTGCATAGTCGCGGCTCGAGATCAGGTCGCGGAAGATCTCGGCGGGAACAATCCCGTCTTCGCTCTTTGCGAGCACTGCAATTGCTGCCCCGTAGCGCAGCAGATCAGCAAGGCTCAGATGCACCAGCCCTGCGGGTCCGAAGGCGGGAGAGAGATCGGCAAAGGCGGCATCCGGCTCGATGGGCGCACCCCATCTTGGCCCATACCCGCGACGCGTCAGCAGGCACGACAGGATCGAGCCATGGCCCATCGGGTTCGGGGCCGGTGGCGGCCCGAAACCAAGACTGTCCAAGCCAAGCGGACCGGCAAGCTCGTTACGCATAAGTTGCTTCCAGGGCGCGCCGCCAAGCTGTTCCGCGATGTGCCCGGCCAGCATATAGCCCAGATTGGAATAGCGAAACCGGCCCGGGCGGAGCGGTTTGAGCAGCCACGGCGCAAGGACGCGGTCGCGCAGCGGTCCCTCGGGCTGGTCAGAGTCGCATGGGTCTGGGCCAAAACAGGCAGCGCGCGCTGGATTGGCGGCAAGACCGGCGCGATGGGCCAGGAGCGCACGGAGGCTCTGGCGTGCGAGATCGGGGTGCAGGCGTAGCGCGGCCAGATCGCCCAGCGGGGCGTCAAATCGCGTCAGGCCGCGCGCGACCAGCCGGGCCAACACCAGCGCTGTCATCGACTTGGTGATCGAGCCAATATGCCACCTGTCGGTCAGCGAAATCGGCTCGGGGTTGCCCCGCGCCCGCAGCCCGGCCACGGCGATCTGCATCCCCCCGTCCATCCCGACCTTGCCAAGCCCAAGCCCCGGCAGCCTGTAGCGCCGCAGCACACGATCAGCATGGGCGCGCAGTTCGGGTGAGCAGGTTTCAGGGATCGGATCAAGGATGATCATGGTATGCTTGGCTTTACTTCATGTTCGAATTGTCATATTCCAAGTATAGTTTGTTTTACCTGTCAGGCCAATCACTGGAATCGCCCATGTCGCACGAAGAACGCAATGTCATAACCGAAATCCTTGCTAATGCAGTAATCATTGGCCTGTTCGTCTGGTTCCTTGTTGCGGGTCAGGCCACTGGGCGCTTTGACGGACCGGACGGGGTGCAGGTCTGGGCGGTTCTGGTGCTGAAGCTGATCGGCGTCAGCATCGTCATGGGCATCGTGCTGGCGATCATGATGGCCATCTTCTGGCGTATCCTGACGGGCGAGAAGCCTGACCTGACCCGCGATGAACGCGACCGTGCGATTTCGGGGCTGGGCTGGAAGGTTTCCATGCTCGGCACGGCTGTCGGCTTTGTCGGTGGGATCATTGCGCTCGCCCTCGGATGGAGCGTGATCGCTGGCCTGAACCTGATGCTCGCGGGCTGTGCTTTTGGCGATACGGCGGGCAATCTGGCCAAGTTCCACGCCTATCGCCGGGGGATCTGATGCCTCGGATCGAGAACACCATCCGCCGCCTGCGTTTTGACGCGGACGAGATGACGCAGAAAGACCTTGCCGCGCATGTGGGTGTCACGCGGCAGACGATCCTTGCGATCGAGAACGGCAAATATGCCCCCACGCTGGAGCTTGCGTTCCGCATTGCGCGCCATTTCGGCGTCGGGGTCGAGGACGTGTTCACCTACCACGACGAGTGATCGTCGCACCAATGGAGCCTGCCATGATCCGCCTGTTTGTGCGGCCGATGCCGCTTGTCCTTTTGTTGGTTTTCGCCACTTTCATCCCTGTCATGATGGCAGCGGTTCGTGTGGTGCAGGTCCCTACCGGCTGGGTGCCTGAGGACAGTTTGCGCCTGATGGTGGCGCCGCTGTCACTTTGGCTTCACGCTTTTGCAGGGCTTTTGTTCGGCGTGTTGGGGCCGTTGCAGTTCGTGCGTGCCCTGCGCGCGCGTTTCGGTGCCCTGCACCGGCTGGCGGGGCGGGCCTTTGTCATGGCCGGACTGGTCATGGCGCTGTCGGGTCTAATGCTGTTGCTGCAAGTCGAAAGCATCGCCACCCGGCTCCTGGATGTTGCGCGGGCGCTGTTCAGCACGGGGCTGATCGTGGCGCTGGTGCTGGGGGTCCGTGCAGCCATGGCCCGCGACCGCGCCGCACATCGCGCTTGGATGATCCGCGCCTATGCCATGGGCATGGGTGGCGCGACCATCGGACTGGTGTTTTTCCCCATCTATCTGCTGCGGGGTGCGCCGATTACCGGACTGTCCTCGGACTTCGTGTTCGTGGCCTGGTGGCTGGTCACCATCGCGCTGGGGGAATGGGTCATCTCAGGCTGCCCGCCATTCGAGGGGCGCGCACGCCTGAAGGGAGACCAACAATGACCTATGACCGCAAACTTTCCATTATGATTGGCGTCCTTATCTTGTCGGCGTTTGGAACTTGGGGCGGGGGAAGCGCGCTGGCCACAGGTGGTTCAAGCCTTGCCTTGCCGGTGCTATTCGCGACAGCGCCTGTCGTGCTGGCCATCGGTGTGCTCGCCTATGTCTTGCTCGTCCCCGGTGGGTTGTTCGAGATCGCGTTGGCTGTCTGGCTGATCGTGCGGGGTCTCCATATTTCGCTTGAATACAATGAGGTGCACGCATGAAAGCCGCTGTTTGCCGCCGTTACGGGCCGCCCGCTACCATCACCATCGAAACGCTGTCAGACCCACAGCCTGGCGCAGGCGAGGTGCTGATCGCTGTTCAGGCGGCGGGCCTGACCTCGGGCGATGCACGGATACGCGGCGCGCATGCGCCGGCCGGCATGGGGCCGATGATCCGGCTGGCCTTTGGCTTATCGGGGCCACGCCGCCCTGTGCTAGGGCGTGAATATGCCGGGCGCGTGGTGGCCTTGGGCGCTGGTGTCACACGGTACTCGCCGGGGGATGCGGTTTTCGGCATCACCGACGGGATGCGCATGGGCGCCCATGCCGAACTGGTCGCTGTTAGGGCCGATGGCCTGATCCTGCCCCGCCCCGACAGCCTGAACGTGCCCGAAGCAGCAGCGTTCTTTTTCGGTGGGCTGACCGCGGCGGATTTCCTGCTGGATCAATGCGCGCTGCAACCCGGCGAGCGGGTGCTGGTGGTGGGGGGCACGGGCGCCGTTGGCTCTGCCGCCATCCAGATCGCCCGCCACCATGGCGCGCATGTCACGGCACTGGCCGGGGCGGGCAATCTGGATCTGGCGCGCGAACTCGGTGCGGATGTGGCGCTGGATT
Source organism: Natronohydrobacter sp. (assembly GCA_020832585.1). Taxonomy (GTDB): domain Bacteria; phylum Pseudomonadota; class Alphaproteobacteria; order Rhodobacterales; family Rhodobacteraceae; genus Roseinatronobacter. Next base: position 21,146 of record JAFIEL010000014.1, read on the forward strand.
ACCGCACCGCCCCGGCGAAGGGGCCGTTCGACGTGATCCTCGACATGCCCGGCCTGATGCCCGACGCGGCCGCGCGCCTTGCGCCCGGCGGGCGGCTGGGGCTGATCACGGCCGATCTGGCCACGATGCTGGGCGCAATGCTGCGCCCGCGCCGCGCCGGGGGCCGCAGGCTGTGCGCCAACGTGGTCAAGGAAACCCCGCAAGCCTTGGCGCGTCTTGTGGCGCTGCATCAGGCCGGGGCCTATCGCCCGCTGATGGGCGCGCAGTTTCCACTGGCCGACATCGCGCAGGCCCATGCGCAAGCCGACAGCGGCCACAAGCGCGGGAATCTGGTGATCGAGATGGAACCGCAGCTTTGACACTGCAATCCGCCCTCGACCAGATCGTCGCCGCCGAGCACCGGCACCGCGACGTCCACGAGGTCGCCCTCGGCGTGATCGAGGGCGAGACCTTTACCCACGCTTGCCGGGGCGACTGGCAGGGCGCGCCGGTGGGGCCCGAGACGCCGTTCCTGATCGCTTCGACCTCGAAGCTGTTAATCACCACAATGATCTTTCAGCTTGTGGCCGAGGGTCGGCTGGCGCTGGAGACCCCCGCCGCGCCTCTGTTCCTGGGCGAAATGGACCAACTGCATGTCTGGAAGGGCGAGGACCTTACCGGCCAGATCACCCTGCGCCATCTTCTGAACCACACCTCGGGCCTGCCGGATTACTTCGAGGGCAAGCGCCGCGACGGCAGCACGCTGGCCGCCGACCTCTTCGCTGGCCACGACCGCCCCTATGGACTGGCGCAAGTGCTGGGCCGGGCCCGCGACGAGATGAACCCGGCTTTCGCCCCGGGTGCCGCTGGCCGCGCGCTGTATTCGGACACCAACTTCTACCTGCTGGCCGAGATCGTCGCGCGCGCCACCGGAGACAGCCTCGATACCGCGCTGGCCCGTCGGATCACCGGGCCGCTGGGCCTGACCCGGACGGCGTTCTTCAAACCCGGGATGGCAGCGCTGCCCTTGCGGCTGGGCGCACGAGTGATCGAGGTGCCGCAGGCGCTGTCCTCGATGCCAGGCGACGGCGGGGCAGTCTCATGCCTTGCGGATCTGGCCCGGTTCACGCAAGTCTTCTTCGACGGCGGGTTGTTTCCATCGGCGCTGCTTGACGAGTTGCGGCCCTGGCGGCGGGTATTCTTCCCACTCAAGGCGGGCACAGGCGTGCTGCGCTTTGCCGTCCCGCGCTGGTTGCCACCGTTCCGGCTTGGGATGGAGTTCATCGGCCATTCCGGCATCAGCGGCGCAATCGCCTTCGCCTGCCCCGCGCGCAGACGGATCATCGTCGGCACCGTCAACCAGGTGCGGGATCGAGGTCGACCCTACAGGGTGTTGATGAGGGCCGCGCTGGCGTGAGGCGGGGCAGGTGTAGTTGGGCCCAAGTATCGCTGCGGCAAGCACGAGCGGCCGGTTCGGTGACGCCGAGCCGCAAAAGTTCGCTGTGATTGAACGGCAGAAGAGGGCCGAGCACGTTGATGATGAGCCCAGTACGGCGACATTCCACATGTTGAGGCAAAGGGATCGCACCACGGGCTAGCATTTTCGTCAAAGGCAGACGGCGTTTGGCAATTATCCCAGCCAGCTTACCTCGGCCTCCCCTTGGCGTTGGGGGTTTTATTGCCGCGTGGGCCAGAATGGACAACAGTGCTGGCGCGGTTCTCAGCCTGAAGCTTATGCCAGCGGCCCAGACGCGCGGCCGACAGGTTTCCAGCCGCGACGGCGGCCTGAACGGCGCAGCCAGGCTCATGCGCATGGGAGCAATCCTTGAAACGGCAGTTCGGGGCCAGTTCGTTAACCTCGGCAAAGAGCATGTCCAGACCAGCCGTAGCATTGCTAACATGAAGCGTCCGCATTCCCGGCGTATCGATCACGCAAGCGCCCCCCGCGATGGCATGAAGCGAACGAGAGGTGGTCGTATGGCGCCCCTTACCGTCACCTTCGCGGACATTGCCGGTCAGCTGGGCTTCTGTCGGTGCCTTTTTGGCCAGAGCGTTCAAAAGCGTTGACTTGCCAACACCGGATGACCCTACGAGGGCCACAGTCTGACCGGGGCCGCACCATGGCGACAAACTGTTGGCCGCATCGGGGGCCTTCGCATTCAGCGCGACCACGGTCAGGTTGCGCTGTAAAGCCTTCGCCTGATCACAATAAGACCCTGCGTGCTCCAGTTGGTCGATCTTTGTCAGCACGATCACCGGATTGATGCCGGCCTCATTTACCAGCGCCAGATAGCGCTCCAGCCGCGCCAGGTTGAAATCATCGTTGCAAGTGGTGACGATGAACATTGTATCTACATTCGCCACGATCAGTTGCCGAAGTTTGGCACCCTCGGTCTGGCGCTGCAGCAGCGTGCGCCGCTCCAGCCTACGCACCACCGTCTGGCCTTCGGGTTCGACGACGACCCAATCTCCGACGGCAAAGTCGGTCGCGGTTGCATGAGCCTGGGGATAAACCCTGATCTGCCCAGTTCCCGTTTCCGCCATCAGACGGGACCGATGCACGGTCGCGATACGGAACGGAACAAGACCGACCTCTGCGGGGTCGAGTTGCGCGGCAAAGAACCGCGACCATCCAAGTTCAGAGAGAGGTGGTGCGATCATTCTCTTTGTGCGCGTTTCATACTGGCTTCATGACGGCGATAACTGAGAGGTGCAACCGTTCTTTGACACTCAACCCAGCCCCGCAACGAAAGTGGAAGGAATGGTGCCACGACATTGTTCGATAAAATGAGCTCTGGCGCGTGGGTCGCACACTCGACCGAAAATACTGCGGCATGCATAAATGGCCGCTATTGGGCCGTTCGCGGCACACTGGCTTGAAGATTTCATCCTCCCCGCAATGTCGCTAGAAAAGACGCTGGAGAGAAGCTGGAAGGGGCTCAAGCCGTGACAAAGAACTGGACTGCGATAAAGGGGGCGTTGTCGGGGTTTTCTAGGGTGCAGCTCCTGGGCCTTATACAGGACCTGTATCGCGCCGACCCGAACAACCAGGATTTCCTCCATGCGAGATTCCTGGTTTCGGATGAAGTCACCGACCTTTCGCCCTACAAGAAGCGGATCAAGGCCGCCATCAATCCAAGCCGCTGGGACGCACCCATCAAGTACCGCGACGCCAGACGTGCCATATCCGATTACAACAAGGCAAGGGGACAGCTCGGCGAAACGCTGGAGCTAATGTTCTACTACGTCAAATGCGGCAATGACGTCACTCTGGAGTTCGGCGATCTGGATGAGACGTTCTACAACAGCATGGGGTCGATGTTTGGCTCGATCGTGAAAAAAATATCCGTTCAAGCCGACCTGGAGCTCACGGCACCTTGGCTGGATCGGCTGGAGAAAGAATATCAACGCGTTGCCAGTATCGGCTGGGGCTATGGCGACGAACTTAGAGGCTACCTTGAAGACCTCAGGTCTTCGCAAGCGTAGTTCCTATTCGGCCCGGTCAACGCGGCGTCAATAGTGTCCAATTAGTACGACACAGATTTGTCCACCGCCCGGATTTGCGGCTGCGTCGAATGTCCGGAACGACGGGCGGCGGCGCAGCATATGGATCGGAGGCAGATGACCGGAAATGGCCGGGCACGACGCTGCACACGCGAAAGGGCCTTCCATGCTGCGGCCTGCCTGAATGTCGCTGATGGGCTCAAAAGCGGTCATCGGGTAAATGCAGGGCTTTACTGGTTGCTGGCCGCGCGAAAAGTAAGGAACAAAAGCTTCGTCCACAACAACAGGCATGAAAGTCAGCCGTTCCGTCAAAGGTGAGGAGCAAGTCTCTCCGTATCGATGACTAATTCAGCGGCCTTTTGGTTTGTAAGATTTGGGTATCGCCTTACCTGCCTTGTAGTGAACCAACCCCGCCGCGCGAAGCCTTGCTTCGGCCCGCCAAGCCCGCGTTGCACCCCAGCCCAGCGCAGCGGCCATTGCGCCATAAGTTGCTGGCCCGTGAAGGCGCAACCAGTCGAAATATGCGCCTGCGTCCGGGTCCAGCCCATCGGCCCGAGCGGGGCGCGCGATTTCCGGTTTCGCGCGCGGGGGCGTTGCGACAGTCGCGACACTTGCGACATGCAAAGCCGGTTTCTGGGCTTCGGGGGGTTGCGACACTTGCGACACTTGCGACACGGGGGGCGCAGCCGGGGCTTGTGTCGCAGTTGTCGCAGTTGTCGCGGAAGTCGCAGGGGGGTGCCCCGCGATTTCTGCCAGCTTCGCGCGTGCATCAAACCACATCGCGCGCCCCTTTCACGATTGCCCAAGCTTCGGTCCGCGCAGCACCGCGCACCACGGTTCCGGCTTCCAGCGGCACAAGCCACCCATGCTTTTCGAGTATGACCAGCGCCGCGCGCGCCTTCGGGCTTTCGCGTAGGGCATTCGGCCCGAGCCGCACCACATCGCGCACCATAATTTCACCTTCCGCCCATGTTTCCAGCAGCCACTTGCGCAAGGCTTCGGCCCGGTCGATTTCAGCGGAAACAAGCGCGGCACTTGCCAGCCGTGAAGCTTCGGAAAGGTAGAATTGCGCAAGGTCGATTGCGTCGGCCATGTCTTGGGCTTCCACAGCCGGGGCTTGAAGGTCGCGCCATAGGGTCAGCACCCCCGCAATTCGCGCCGCTTGTTCCGCCGATTTGGAGGCCGTGCCGGTGATATGCGCCAGATTGCCGCCGAGGGCTTGTGCCGCTTCGATTGCATCGGAAAAGGCCACCAGCAGCGCGCGGGCTTCGGGGGCAAGGGGCAAAATGCGCGGTTCCAGTTCGCGGGTTTCAGGGTCCATCGGAAGGGGGCTTTCCAGAATGTCGCGCAGCCGCCCCGCAAAGCTTGCCAGCGCCATATCATCGCTCCGGGCGTTCGCTTGCATCCTGGTTCCGATTGCGCTGGGCGGTTCGCATATCAGAAAGCGGGGCAGAAAACCCGTGTCAGCCGCCAGCGGGTCAGCCATGAAGCCCCGCGCCACGCCGGGTTGCACCATCAAGTGCACCGCCAGCCGCCGCCCGTATAGCGTCGCGTGCCCATCGCCAGAGCGCGTGCGCCTTATGGCGTTCCCTTGCCAAAGGTCATTGAAAGCGGCCAGCGTCTTTTGCCTGTTTTCCGAGTTCATGGCGTGCCCCCCCCCAGGAATTGCCCGCCTTCATCCGAGAAAAGGCCAAGGCTGGGTTGCCCATGCGCGAAAAGCTTTGTCAGCCCTTCGAATGTCGGTTCGGTCACGGTCCTGTCAGCGGAAGGCGGGGCTTCGGGTTCCGGCCCGAGTGCTTCGAGGTCAGCTTGTGCCGCCGTGCGCTTTTCGCCTTTGCCGGATTTCGCTTCGGCTAATATCTTGTCGCGTGCTCCTTTCCAGAGCGCGTGCGCATTGCGCCAGCTTTCCATTTCTTCGCGCTGGGCTTTGGCTTGTTCGCGTTCATGGGCGCGCAGCGCCGTCATAAGGGGGGCGTCGCAAGCGCTTTTGCGTTCGCCGCTTCGGGCGATTGTCAGCGCATAAAGTGAAGTCGGGCGCGTGCCGCCCAGCGTTTCCACATCCGCGAAGCCTTGCACCGCCAGCGACGCCACCGCCAGCGCAGATTGCGCCGGGATTGCCACGGGGGCTTGCGTCACGCCTTGCACCGCTTCCACAGCCGGGCGCAGCGGCCCGAGCGCATGCACAGGATAGGCTGCACCGGGGGCGATTTCGCGCACCAGCGGTTGCGGCCCTTCGGGCGCATATGCGGTTTCTTTCATCTGGGGTTGCGCAATCATGCCGCCGCCCTTTCTTGCAAAATGTCGTTAAAGTCGCGCCCGGTTCCGGGGTCGAGAATTGAAACCTGCCAGCCCAAGCTGTGCGCCCGATCTGCCAGAGCGTGCCCGGCTTCGCGGCCCGGCCCGTCGCCATCGCAAGCGATTGTCAGCCGCCCCGGTTGCGTCGGAAGTCGCAGCCCGCGCAGGCCAGAAGTTGAAAGCGCCGCCCATACCGTCGCGGTGCCATCCAGCAGCCCGCACAGCAGCGACAAGCCGCTTTCAATGCCTTCCGCGACCACCAGCCGCGAAGGTCCATCAGACAAGCGCACAGCGCCGCCAGCGGTTGCGCCCAGCATTGCCTTTGCGGGATCAATGTCAGCTTTGCCCGTGCCATCCGGGCGCAGGTAGGTGCGATGCACCGCCGCCGCGCTCGAGCCTTGCACAGCCGCCACCAATGCAGGCCAGCGTCGGGCGGTCGGCCCGTGCCATGCTTCAGCGTGAAAGCGCAGCGTGCGGGGCAGTTCGCAAGTTATGCACCGCCGCCGCAAATAGGTTTCCGCCACCGTGCCCGCTATCGGCTGGGCTTCCCGCCAAAGCCGATTGGCTTGTTCCGCCCGCTTTTCCACTTCGGCCTTGGCGTCGCGTTCGCGCTGGGCGAGGGTTGCAGCATCCGGGGGGCGATAGTCACCAGAGCGCAGCCCCGCCGCCGCCAGAATGTCGAGAAAGGCGCAAGCGGATTTCTTGCAATGCAGCACCAGCCGCCCGGTTGCGCCATCGGCCACGGTCAGGGCATTTTGCCCCTTGCGCCCTTCGGGCTGGCATATGGGGCAAGGTGCAGCCCCGTAACGTCCATACCAGCACCCGCCAAGTGTTGATGTGAACTCTCTTGCGTCCATGCTGCCACCTCGAATCATTTGGCGGATATTGTGCAGCAATATAATGTGCAATTCCAGTGTTCTTTGACGGGCGCCTTGGGCGGGGTCGCGTAAGGGAGAGAGCATCCGATCTTGACGAGAGCTGGGCCAAGCGTATCGTATAGGCATGTATACTAATGAAAGCCAATCTCATGTGACAGATTTACACCAAGCATATCAGGCTTCCTGTCAGGTTTTGTGATGGCAAGATCGAGCTTGAATATGGCGGATGTATTCCTGTCGCAGATGGGCAGATTGCCGAACTCACTGTCGAGGAAAACGCGATTCTGGATCCTGATCTGCTGAGAAACCTACGGAAACGCGAAGCTATTCAGGCGTTGCAGCAAGGGACTGAACTGCGCGTGCAGCTGGCCGTCAAAGAGTTCGAAGGCGTCAGCAAGGAGAAGCAGCGGTATTTGTGCGACTGGAAATCCTGGACGACAGATATTGTCCCGTTCGGGATCAAGCATTGGTCATCGGGGCAAGTGCGGTTCTTTCCGCTGCATCTGGGCGCGGCGACCGTCAGGCAAGCAAAAGATCCGGACCAGAAAGCTGGTGGCTTGTGGATGATCATCGAGGGGCGAAGGGTGAAAGCCCTCCAGTCATCCCGGTTCGACCTGCCAGAATGCACATCCGATAATCCGGCAACCAGCCTCAATCATGCGTTTACATTGCTCTCGGAGGCTTATGAGCCTTGGCGTATATCGCATACTGGCAGCGTGTATGATCGCATCTTCTACAAGGGATCAGGCAAACACTGGTTCCCGCTTTCTACCCTGCGAGACTACGAGTTAGCCCAACACGACCAAGAAATTGCCTTGCGGCTCTGGGATGCCTTCCTTGAGAGGATGAGCGGGGCTAAAGCGCAATAGGCTTGAACTGATCGCGCATCATTTCGAGAGTGGCACCCTGGCCATAGCGCTCCCGAGACAATCTATGGCCAAGGCAATCACGCCTGATCCGCTCATCGATCGCGGCCGACAACATCCGGTCCTCCCAGGAATGCCGCAGCGAATACATGCTGTGCGCCGGGGTTTCGAGAAGGCCATGCGTGCGCAGGAACTTGTTGACCGTGGCCGAGAGCGCCGCGCTGTCACGGTAACGCGGGAACCCATCAGGGAACTGCATGAATGCTTCCAGGCTGACCCCTAGGAGCGGGATCTTGCGCCGGGCATACTGGCTTTTCAACTGCCTGCCCACCGGCTCTATGCTGATATGAGGGACTGCATGACCCAGCTTGATCTGGGCAGACGTAAGCGCGGCCCCTTCGCTGGGGCGATATCCCGTATTGATCATTCCCAGCAGGATAGCGCGCGCCTCTGCGTTGAGCCCGTCCAGCGCGCCCGGCGCCAGCAGCTTATCCCTGATCCACTCGACCGAGAAGGCGGGACGGGTTTTCTTCTCGCCTTCCTTGATGGCCAGATCGGACAGCGGCAGGTTCAGATTCAGCCGCTTCATCTTGTTCACGGTGCGCAGCACGTTGCCGATATGGATGATGTCCTTGTTCGCGCTGTTGGGCGTCAAGCCCTCGGTCCTGATCCGGTCCATCCACCATTCGCGGAAATCCAGCATGTCATCTGCCGTGATCGCGCCAATCTCTTGATCGCCTATCACGCCGATGAGATTGTTGATCGCCTTGATGCGCGGATTGCGCCAGCGCCTGATCTGGTCCTCGCTCTTGCCGATGGTCCGGTCATGGGCCAGCTTCCAGAACTCTTTGAGGCATTGCGAAAGCGTGAGTGTGGGCTTTGGGACTGCGCCCAGCAGCGCATCGGCCTCGCGCGGGTCTATGGTTCCATCCTTGCGCATCGAGGCGCGCACGCGGGAATAGAACTCATCGGCGGGCAACTTGGCGACTTGGCTGGATGGCAGATAGCGATAGCCCCTGATCCCGGCCAAATGCCGGGCGGCCGCAAGGCGCTGTTCGTGATCCTCGGTGTCGCCGTGCAGTTTGGCTTCCCAAGCCTCAAGCATTTCCTCCCAGACCGCCCCGGCCTTGCGCCGCGCGACTTCTTCCAGATCGGTGTGAAGGCTGATCCAGACGTATTCGCGCGGCTCGATGCTGGCGAAACGCCGCGGCACCCGCTTGCGGAAATGAAGATGGCCGTTTCTGTTCACAAAATTCATGACCGCATGATGCACTGCTCAAGGCCGCGCTTGCAAGCAAAAATGTGCAGCAAAATGTTCTGTATTGTGTAGCAAAATTACACAAACTCAACGGGCCTAAAATATAAGTCTTTGTTTTTATTGAGTTATTTGGCGTGAAATTGGCGGAGAGACAGGGATTCGAACCCTGGGTCCCCGTAAAGGGACAACGGTTTTCGAGACCGCCCCGATCGACCACTCCGGCACCTCTCCGATCTGACGCGGTCGATACTGTCTTGCCGAAACAGGTGCAAGGGAAAAATCGCCAGGTACTGCAGCAGGCACGCGCGAATGTGTGTGGCAGGGAAAACCCAAGTCAGATAGAACATACCCGAAATCTAAAAGGCGGGCAGGATCAATGCGAAGACGAGTGTTCCTTGGCGTGACAATTCTGATCATTCTGATCACTTTCGCCGCCACGCTCAGCCGTCCGGCGCAGGCCAATGATCTTGCACGCGCCCTTCTGATGCCCGAACTGTTCGAGATTATGGCGGATGAGGGCCGCAAATCGGTTCTGGCCGATGGTGCCACGCCATTGCAGGGCCGCGCGCTGGAGCAATTCACCAGCGATGTCGAACGCATCTACCAGTCAGAGCGTATGCTGGCCGAATTTGTCACGGCACTGGAAGCTGAACTTGCAGCGACCCCCGAGGCCCGCGCCGATGCGCTGGATTTCGCGGCAAGCGATCTGGGGCGCCGGGTTTTGCAGCTTGAAGTCGCAGCGCGTCAGGCTCTGCTCGATGATGATGTGGATATGCTGGCGCGGATGGCGCTTGAAGATGCCCGCGCTGGTCTCTCTGGTGAAGACGGCTTTCAGCGCCTGGAACAGGTGCGCGCCCGGATTGATGCCAATGAACTGGTCGAGCTGAATGTCTCGCTGGGTCTGAATACCTCATTTGCCTATTACCGGGGCATGCTGGCCGAGAATGCGGTCTATGGCATGTCCTCGGAAATGCTGCTGCAACTTGTCTGGGCGCAAGAACCGGAGATCCGCGCCGATATCGAGGACTGGATCGAATCCTATTTCCTGATGACCTATCAGCCGCTGAGCGCGCCCGATATGCAGGATTTCGTCGACTATGTCGGCACGCCACTGGCGCAGGAGTTCAACCGCGCCATGTTCCGTGCCTTCGACAAGGTGTTTTCCGAGATTTCTTTCCAGGTCGGCCGCGCTCTCGGGCGCAGGCTGAATGTCGAGGAACTCTGACGCGCCCTCAGACCGGCCCGCGTTCCAGCCGCCCGATGAGCCGCGCAAGGAAGCCAAGGCACTGGTCCAACTGGTCAATCTCCAGATATTCGTCGGGCTTGTGCGCCTGCGCAATCGCACCGGGACCACAGATCACGGACGGGATACCGATGGCCTGAAACAACCCGGCCTCGGTCCCGAAGGGCACCAGCCCGGCCGCGTTCGCACCCGTCAGCTCAACCACCAGATCGCGCGCGCGGTTCGTCGCCACGCGCTCCAGACCTGCGACTTCGGCCACGATCTCGGTGCGGATATCGGCGGCAGGGTCCACGGCGCGCATCTCGGAGAGCAGCGTCGCAATGTATTGCGCAAGCTCGGTCTTCACGAAATCGGCATCACTGGCCTGCACCGGGCGCATTTCCCAGTCGATCCGCGCCTTGCCGGGGATGATGTTATGCGCCTGCCCGCCGATCAGCACACCAGGGTTGATCGTGGTATGCGGCGGATCAAACGGGCAATCCGCGGGGGCCATGTCCTTCAGCCGGGCGCGCAATTCCACAAGTTTCAGGATGAAACGCGCGCCATACTCGACAGAATTGACCCCCAGATCCGGGGCAGAACCATGCCCCTCGCGCCCGGTAATCAAGGTCGTATATTCAAAACAGCCCTTATGCCCGTCCACGAGCTGCATCATCGTCGGCTCGCCAATGATCGCTGCAGCCGGGCGCAGCCCGCGCGAGATCAGACTGGCGGTCAGGGCCTGCGCACCGAAACAGCCGATTTCCTCGTCATAGGTAAAGGCGAAATGCACCGGCACTTTCAGATCCGCGCGGGCGAAATCCGGGGCCATCGTCACACAGGCCGCAACAAAGCCCTTCATGTCGCAGGTACCGCGCCCGTAAAGCCGCCCGTCACGTTCGGTCAGCGTGAACGGGTCCGTGCTCCACGGCTGATCGGCCACTGGCACCACATCGGTATGCCCCGACAGGATCACACCGCCGGGCACGTCCGGGCCGATCGTGGCAAACAGGTTCAGCTTCGCGCCTGTCTCATCCGGTTCGGTCCAGACCCGCGCTCCGGCTTTTGTCAGACAGCGTTCCAGAAATTCGGTAACATCCCGGTTGCCATCGACAGAGACCGAGGGAAACCCCACAAGTTCCGCCAGCAGGCGCGTGGCCTCTGTCACCCTGTCCTGATTCAGCATGGCGCACGCTCCCGACCACTCCCTGTTCCGGGCTAAAGACGATGCGCGCCTGCGTCAATCCTGCGTCGGGTGCAGGGGGGCCTTGGCATCTTTCGACAGTTGCACCAACAGCCATTCGGCGCGTGCCAGCAGATCCTCGGCGGCACTGATCTTCGCCGCATGCCGTGCCTCGTGTTCCGGCTGTTTCGCCGCATCCGCGACAAGGTCAGCATGGCGCGCGCGCAGCTTGACGATGACCTTCTCGACATCTGCAGGCTTGATCTTGTGCGCACGACCTTCGCCCAGTCGCGCGAAGTAATCGCCCAGCTTCTCCGCCAGTTTTCCATGTGCCATGTTTCAGTCCTTCATGCGTTGGCCCAGTGAAGATTAGGGCGCAGGCGATGACAGTTTCATGACGCTGCAGATGTTCCCGCCTGCAGTGGGCTTTCGTCTTCCAGTTCCAAAAGCCGCTCGATCTCTGCCTCTGCGTGATCGTCAGGACGGAAAACCAGTTGTGCGGCATGGATCAGACTGTGGCTCGCGTCCAGAGCATACCCCGAATCGTTCAGAAAAGAAGTCGCATGTGCCGCCGTGATCCGCCGCGTCTGCAACAATCCTTCCAGCCGTTCGGACAGGGTGGCGCCCTCTGCGTCCAATGCGCGGCGTTCTTCCTCCAGAACCAGCGAAGAGCGCGCCTCGGCCGACAGCAGCTCCAGCCGTGCAATCACGGTCAGAATTTGCGCAACATCCAGCCGCAACCGGTCATAAAGCGCGGTGACCTCGCCTTGCGGCAGACTGGTGAAGCGCGTGACATTCTCGCGCATATGCTTGATCGCCTTGACCGCCCGGACCAGCAAAGCCGCCGCATCGCGCAATTCGTTCAGCCGTGTGCGGTCGCGCGCGGGCAGCGACCGGCTCGCCTGATCCGCACAGAACGCCACGATTGCCGCATGCAGGCTTTTCACCCGGTCCTCATACTGGCGCTCGTAATCGATCTGGATCGGCTCGCGTGCACGCGACACGGTCAGCGCCAGATCGCGCGAGGCACTCAGATCCTCCATCCGCAGATTGAGCCCGGTGCTGATCAGCGCCAGAACATGGCCCTGCAACCGTGCCACCTCTTTTTGCAAGGCGGTCAGGATCGTGACCGGAAAGCTGCCCAGATCGCCTGCGATATAGCGTGGCTGGCTGGTGCTGGGCAGCGGGGCAGGGATGCGGCGCTCCAGCCAGATCAGCAGGCGACCCCGCAGCGGCACCATCAGCCCCAGCCCCAGCAGATTGAAAAGCGTGTGAAACAGTGCCAGTTTCAGCATCGCATCATCCGGCGCGATCCCGAGGGTCGTCGCCAGCCAATCAACCAGCACGCGCAACGGCACGATCAGCACCAGCGCCGTGGCTCCGGTGGCCAGATTGAACACCAGATGCCCCAGTGCCAGCCGCTTGCCCTGAAAATTCGCCGTCGTGGCCCCGATCAGCGCTGTAACCGTCGTGCCGACATTCGCGCCAATGGCCACGGCCAGCGCATTGTCATAGCTGATCTGCCCCGCGCCAAGGGCCGCGATCACCAACAGCATCGTCGCATGGCTGGACTGCATCACCACGGTCGCGAAAGCGCCCACAACCGTATAGACCAGAAGCCCCGCGATCCCGGCCAGCGCCAGCCGCGTCAGATCGAACCGCGCGCTGAAG
>JAFIEL010000015.1 GCA_020832585.1 Natronohydrobacter sp.
GCTTAGCCGCGTAAGGCGGGGTTCGCAGGCACCTGGCAACAGAAGCCTGCACTTTTCGCACATCGTAGTCGTTCTGAAAGCCGATAGCAGAATCTTGCAGGGGCGGTTCAGTCTGGTCTTTCAATCGCGCGTGAAACTTTTAATGTAGCGATAAAGAGAGGGCACATGAGTCGCGGAATTGATTACGGCAATCTGATGCATGACGCCATGCGGGGACTGATCCGCAAGGTCATGGAAGCCGTTGCGCGTGACGGTCTGCCTGGTGATCATCATTTTTTCATCACGATCGACACCACGCATCCAGAGATGCAGATGGCCGATTGGCTGCGCGAGCGCTACCCGGAAGAGATCACTCTGGTCGTGCAGCACTGGTTCGAAAATCTGACGGTTGAAGAAGACGGTTTCGCGATCACCCTGAATTTCGGCAACGCCCCGGAACCGCTCTATATCCCTTTCGATTCGATCTCGACCTTTGTCGATCCATCGGTGGAATTCGGTCTACGCTTCGAATTGCATCATGATGACGACGACGATGAGGATGATGACGAAGAAGCGCCCATGCTTGAAGATGCGCCGCAAGAGCCGAAATCCGGCGAAGTGGTGAGCCTGGATCGTTTTCGCAAGTGAGGCTTGGTATGCGACCGCATACCGATTGATTTTCCCACGTCACCCCGCTAAGCACTGCACGAACAACCGTTGCAAGGAGCTTTGCGCATGACCGCCACCCGCCGCGAGACTGACAGTTTCGGCCCGCTCGATGTGCCTGCCGACAAATATTGGGGCGCGCAGACGCAACGCTCGATCCTGAACTTCCCGATTGGCTGGGAACGCCAGCCTGTCCCGATCATCCGCGCGCTGGGGGCCATCAAATGGGCCTGCGCAATGATCAACATGGAGCAGGGCGATCTGGACGAGACCCGTGGCAAGGCGATTGTTGCGGCCGCCGGGGAAGTGTTTGAGGGCAAGTTCGACGACAATTTCCCGCTGGTGGTCTGGCAGACCGGATCAGGCACCCAGTCCAACATGAACGCCAATGAGGTGATCTCAAACCGCGCCATCGAAATGCTGGGCGGGGTGATGGGGTCGAAAGACCCGGTGCATCCGAATGACCATTGCAACATGGGCCAGTCGAGCAATGACACCTTCCCGACAGCGATGCATGTCGCGATCGGGATGCTGGCGCGCGATGTGCTGTTGCCGGGTTTGGCCAAGCTGCAAGCAGCGCTTGCGGCCAAGTCCGAAGAGTTCAAGGATATCATCAAGATCGGGCGCACCCATACGCAGGACGCCACACCCCTGACGCTGGGACAGGAATTCGGCGGCTATGCGCATCAGGTCAAGATGGGCATCGCGCGCATCGAGATGTGCCTGCCGCATATCTACGAGTTGGCGCAGGGCGGCACGGCGGTCGGCACCGGGCTGAATACGCGGGTCGGCTGGGATGTGAAGGTCGCAGCGCAACTGGCTGAAATCACAGGGCTTCCTTTCCGCACCGCCCCCAACAAGTTTGAAGCGCTTGCCGCGCATGACGCGATGGTCATGTTCTCTGGCGCGCTGAAAACCGTTGCAGCCTCGCTCTTCAAGATCGCCAATGACATGCGGCTTCTGGGCTCTGGACCGCGCTCGGGTCTGGGCGAGTTGATCCTGCCTGAGAATGAGCCCGGTTCCAGCATCATGCCCGGCAAGGTGAACCCGACCCAGGCCGAGGCGCTGACCATGGTCTGCGCACATGTGATGGGCAATGACGCTGCTGTGGGCTTTGCCGGGTCGCAGGGGCATTTCGAACTGAATGTCTACAATCCGATGATGAGCTACAATGTGCTGCAGAGCATGCAACTTCTGGGCGATGCGGCGTCATCCTTCACGGATAATATGGTGGTCGGCACACAGGCCAATGTCGAGCGGATCGACCGGCTGATGAAGGAATCGCTGATGCTGGTCACGGCGCTTGCGCCGACGATTGGCTATGACAATGCAACCAAGGTCGCCAAGACCGCGCATAAAAACGGCACGACGCTGCGCGAGGAAGCGATCAATCTGGGCTTTGTCGATGGCGAGACCTTCGACCGCGTCGTGCGGCCAGAGGATATGATCGGCCCCAAGGGCTGATCTGACCTGCAAGACAGCAAAAACCCGGCCAGATGGCCGGGTTTTCTTTGGATCATATCTGACGACAAGGACGGTCTGTGATCAGCCCGCGCTGGCCGCCGCTTTCTTCGCATCCGTGTAAATGACCAGCGGCTTCGCGGCAGAGGTGGCGGCTTCCTCATTCACGACGACTTCGCTCACATTCTCCATGCCCGGCAATTCGAACATCGTATCAAGCAGGATATCCTCCAGAATCGAGCGCAGACCGCGTGCCCCTGTCTTGCGCGCAATCGCGCGCTTGGCGATCGCCCTTAGCGCTTCTTCGGTGAAGCTCAGGTCTACACCCTCGATATCGAAAAGCTTCTGATACTGTTTGACCAAGGCATTCTTGGGCTGGGTCAGGATCGTGACCAGAGCATCCTCGTCCAGATCCATCAGCGTGGCCACCACAGGCAGACGACCCACGAATTCCGGAATCAGGCCGAATTTCAACAGATCCTCGGGTTCCAGCTGTTTCAGGGACTGGCCAATGGTGATCTGGCTTTCGTCCTTTACATCCGCACCAAAGCCAATCGCCGTGCCTTTGCCGCGCTGGTTGATGATCCGGTCAAGCCCGGCAAAGGCCCCGCCGCAGATAAAGAGGATATTCGTCGTGTCCACTTGCAGGAATTCCTGCTGCGGATGCTTGCGCCCGCCTTGTGGGGGCACAGAGGCGACAGTGCCTTCCATCAGCTTCAACAACGCCTGCTGCACCCCTTCGCCCGACACGTCGCGGGTGATAGAGGGGTTGTCGGACTTGCGGGTGATCTTGTCCACCTCGTCAATATAGACGATGCCGCGCTGCGCGCGTTCGACATTGTATTCGGATGCCTGCAACAGCTTGAGGATGATGTTTTCCACATCCTCGCCGACATAACCCGCTTCCGTCAGCGTCGTCGCATCGGCCATTGTGAACGGCACATCCAGGATGCGCGCCAGCGTCTGCGCCAGAAGCGTCTTGCCGCAGCCCGTGGGGCCGATCAGCAGGATATTGGATTTCGACAGTTCCACTTCACCGGATTTGCCGGAGTGGTTGAGCCGCTTGTAATGGTTGTGCACAGCGACGGACAGGACGCGCTTGGCCTGTTCCTGCCCGATCACATAGTCATCAAGCACGTTGCAGATTTCGCGCGGGGTCGGCACGCCGTCGGTGGATTTCAATCCGCCCGACTTTGTTTCCTCGCGGATGATATCCATGCACAGTTCGACACATTCATCGCAAATAAAGACTGTTGGCCCCGCGATCAGCTTGCGCACTTCATGCTGGCTCTTGCCGCAGAAAGAGCAGTAAAGCGTGTTCTTGCTGTCTGAATCGGATGTCGGCATTTCAAACCTCTGTGGTCTCTACTGCGATAGGCGTCTGGATCGTCGGGGCGTTGGTCGCCTTCTTGCCCTCTAGGGTAGGCGAGAGCGGGGGGCGGGACAATGCAAAACTGCGCCGCCGCCCTGATTTCCCGCACTTGCCCGGATCACGTTTCCTCATGCGCTGCCAGAATCGGCGCGTGATGTCACGATCTCGTCGATCAAGCCCCAATCCTTCGCCATTTCGGCGGTCATGAAGTTGTCGCGCTCAAGGGCATCCTCGACCTTTTTCAGGGTCTGGCCCGTGTGCTTGACATAGATCTTGTTCAGCCGTTCTTTCAGTTCCAGAATCTCGCGCGCATGGATCGAGATGTCGGTCGCCTGACCCTGAAACCCGCCAGAGGGCTGGTGCACCATGATCCGCGAATTGGGCAACGAGAAGCGCATCCCCTTTTCGCCCGCACAAAGCAGCAGCGAGCCCATCGAGGCCGCCTGGCCCACGACCAGCGTCGAGACCTTGGGCTTGATATACTGCATCGTGTCATAGATCGACAGGCCCGAGGTGACGACGCCGCCGGGGCTGTTGATATACATCGAAATTTCTTTCGACGGATTCTCGGCTTCCAAATGCAGAAGCTGGGCCACGATCAGGCTGGCCATGCCGTCATGCACCGGGCCGGTGACGAAGATGATGCGCTCTTTCAGCAGGCGCGAGAAGATATCATAGGCCCGCTCGCCCCGGCTGGTCTGTTCGACGACCATGGGAACAAGGTTCATGTAGGTTTCAATCGGATCGCGCATCTGCCTGCCTTTGTGACTGTGACCACTCTGGTCGTCTGGTGATATCGGAACTCTGTTGACAGAATCTTAGTGCTGCGCTTTCCCAGCCGCAAGGGGAGGCAGGGATTTTGTGGTTTTGACGCAGTCTCACCCCAAGGCCTTGCCAAGTCTGGGCAGTCTTGCGCGTTTGAGAAGCGCGCGCAAAGGCTGGTCACGGCCAGAGAGGGATTCGGTCCTGACATGCACAGACCGGACAGCGGTTTCCACCGCCGATGCGTCGATAAGCCAGCGTTCCATCAGGAAATCATCGGGGCTTTGCGCCTGCACGCCCTCGGGGGCAAGCGCGCGGTTGGGAAAATCGCGCAGGTTCAGCGTGACGATCAGGGCCGCGCCGCCTGCAATCGCCGTGGCCAGCACATGCGCATCAGCGGGGTCAGGCAGCCACAGGCGCGTTTCCAGATCGGGGTTCGCGATGATCTCGGCTTCGGGCCATGTGCTGCGCAGCATCGCGATTTCGCCCGACGCGATGGCCGCGCCCTCTGGTCCCAGCCGGGCGGCCGCGCGTTGCCATTCGCCAAGGATGCGGGCCGACCAGAGCGGCGTGAACCCGCCCTGCGCCGCAAAGCCCATCAGGATTTCGCGCAGCACACTCGGGTAGAGCACGCAGGCGTCGAGGACTGCCCTCATGCATCCAGCCGGAAGAACACCGCTTTCAGATAACCGCTTTCGGCCAGTTGCGGCAATTGCGGATGGTCTGGCCCGGCGAAACCGGTATGGATCAACTGCCCGCGCCGGCCCGCGCGTCCGATCCCGCGCGCGGATGCGTTGCGAAAACTGGTCAGGTCCGCCGCATGCGAGCAGGAGCACAGGCCCAGATAGCCCCCCGGCGCGACAAGGGGGGATGCGAGTTTCGCCACGCGCTCATAGGCGCGCAGACCTGCGCTCAGCGCTTCCTTGTTGGGCGCGAAAGCGGGCGGGTCGCAAACCACCAAATCAAACTGCGCGCCTTCTTTTGCAAGGGTTTCCATGACCGCGAAAGCGTCACCCTGCCGCGTGGTGAAGCGTGCTGCGCTGCCAGACGCGCTTGCCCCCTGTTCTGCCAGCGCCAGCGCCGGGGCCGAACTGTCCACGGCCAACGCGCTCTCTGCGCCAGCGGCAAGCGCGGCAAGGGAAAACCCGCCCACATGGCTGAAAACATCAAGCACCCTCGCGCCCTTGGCCAGCGTTGCGGCAAAGGCATGGTTCGGGCGCTGGTCGAAGAACAACCCGGTTTTCTGCCCGCCCAGCAGGTCCGCCATATAGGTCGCGCCATTCATCGGCACCGGCACCGGGCCGTCGAGGGGGCCGCGATAAAGCGTTGTTTCCTCGCCCAAACCTTCCAGAACGCGGGCACGGCCAGAGCCGTTCTTGACAATCGTGCTGACGCCCGTGACCGCGCGCAACGCCTCTGCCAGCATGTCGAAATGCGTTTCGGCCCAGGCCGCATTGGGCTGGATCACGGCGGCATCGCCAAAGCGGTCGATCACGATTCCGGGCAGGCCATCGGCTTCGGCATGGACAAGGCGGTAGAACGGGGAATCAAACAGGCGATCACGATGCGCGCTTGCATGGCGCAGCTTGTCTGTCAGCCAGTTCAGGTCGATCATTGCATCCGGGTCGCGATCGAGTATCCGCGCAATGATCTTCGAATTGGGATTGACCGTCACCACACCCAAGGCGCGGCGCTCGGCATCTTCCAGTCGCGCGAATGTTCCGGGCACAAGCGCGCGGGTGCGCCGGTCTGTGACCAGTTCATTGGCAAAGACCCAGGGAAAACCGTGACGGATGGCACGGGCTTCGGCCTTGGGCATCAGGCGGATGATGGGAAGATCTGACATCTGGGGCGGTCCTTTGTCGACATGCCCCTGTGCCATAGGGCAGGGCCGGGGTTTTGGAAAGCCCCGGCCCGTGCGTTATGGGATCAGGCTTCGGCCTTGCCGGTCGTTGCGTTCTGGAAGAACGCCACGATTTTCGCTTTCAGGCGGGCGAAACCGGCCGCGAAGACTTCCGCGCGCATGCGGCGCGCTTCGGCTTCGATTTGCAGGACGTCAACGATGACGGGTTGGGTGTCTTTGATCTCAAACATGGCTCTCTTGCCTCGGGTTCTTGTTACGCAGCTCAGATAGTCGCCGCGCTGCGGCATTGCGACAGACAAATCTGTAATCCCGCCATGCATGGCTTGCATGGCTATCGCGGACAGATCAGGGAATTGAATTGTTAGCGCTAACTGCCTATATGTCCTGAAACCGATTCCCCACTTGCCGGATGATGGAGACCCTGATGCCCCTCGATCCTCGCCTTGAAGCTGTGACAGACCGTATCAAGACCCGCTCACACGCGCGCCGTTCGGCCTATCTGGCCCGGATGCACGCTGCAGCGGAAGCGGGACCGGCTCGGGCGCATCTCACTTGCGGAAATCAAGCCCATGCCTATGCCGCGATGGAGACGGACAAGGACGCCCTGGCCGCAGGCCGCGCGCCCAATCTGGGCATCGTCACGGCCTATAATGACATGCTGTCGGCGCATCAACCGTTCGAAACCTACCCCGAGATCATTCGCCGCGCGGCCCGCGCGGCAGGGGGCACGGCGCAAGTGGCAGGCGGCGTGCCTGCCATGTGCGACGGTGTCACGCAGGGCCAGCCGGGGATGGAATTGTCGCTCTTCTCGCGCGATGTGATCGCGCTCTCGGCAGGGGTGGCGATGTCGCATAACTGTTTTGATGCGGCAGTGTGGCTGGGGGTCTGCGACAAGATCGTGCCGGGGCTGGTGATGGCGGCGGCGACTTTCGGGCATGTGCCTGCGGTCTTTGTTCCGGCGGGGCCGATGACCAGCGGCTTGCCCAATGACGAGAAAGCCAAGGTGCGCCAGAAATTCGCCCAAGGTGAAATCGGGCGCGAGGAATTGATGAAGGCCGAAATGGCCAGCTATCACGGTCCCGGCACCTGCACCTTCTACGGCACGGCCAATACGAACCAGATGCTGATGGAATTCATGGGCCTGCACATGCCCGGCGCGGCTTTCGTCAATCCCGGCACGCCGCTGCGCGAGGCGCTGACCGTGGCCGCGACCGAACGCGCGCTGGCGATCACGGCGCAGGGCAATGACTACCGACCTGCCGGGCAGGTTCTGGACGAGCGCGCTTTCGTCAACGGGATCGTGGGGTTGATGGCAACAGGTGGCTCGACCAATCTGGTGCTGCATCTGCCTGCGATGGCGCGGGCTGCAGGGATCGAACTGACGCTTGAGGATTTTGCCGATATCTCGGAGATGGTGCCCTTGATGGCCAAAGTCTATCCCAACGGGCTGGCCGATGTGAACCATTTCCATGCGGCCGGTGGTCTGGGCTACATGATCGGGGAATTGCTCGATGCCGGGTTGTTGCACGACGATGTCTGCACCATCGCAGGCGATGGCTTGAAACGTTATGCGCAAGAACCGAAGCTGAAAGACGGCGTTCTGGTCTGGGAAGATGGTGCAGGGACAAGCCTGAATGACCGCATCCTGCGGCCTGCGCATGATGCCTTCCAGCCCACCGGGGGCTTGCGGCAACTGGCGGGCAATCTGGGGCAAGGGGTGATCAAGACCTCGGCTGTGGACCCTTCGCGCCATGTGATCGAGGCGCGCGCACGGATTTTCCACGATCAGCCAAGCGTCAAGGCCGCGTTTCAGGCGGGCGAGATCACCGAGGATACGATTGTCGTCGTGCGATTTCAGGGGCCTGCGGCGAACGGAATGCCGGAACTTCATTCGCTGACGCCCATTCTGGCTGTGTTGCAGGATCGCGGCTTGAAAGTCGCGCTGGTGACAGATGGGCGCATGTCCGGTGCCAGCGGCAAGGTGCCTGCCGCGATCCATGTTGCGCCGGAAGCGGCCAAGGGCGGGCCCCTCGCGAAACTGCGGGATGGAGACCTAGTGCGGCTTGATGCCGTGGCGGGGCGGCTGGATGTGCTGGAAGAGGGGTTCGAGACGCGCGAGGCGGTCACGGTCGATCTCAGCGCCAACGGGTTCGGGATCGGGCGCGAATTGTTCGGGATGTTCCGCGCGAATGTCGGGGATTCGACCGAAGGGGCAAGCGTGGTGCTCTGAGCGCGGTGGTGGGGTGATACCCAGCCTGCATCCGCCGGAATATCCTGCCGATTGCGCCATGCACCACCGGAGGGCGACAGTCCCGACATGGCCCGCAGCCCCCTTGATGGGGGCAAGGGGCATCCCCCCTTCTGCGCTTCATGCCTCCGGCGAAAGTTTCCAGCGCGCCTCGTTTTCTTCAATCGCGCGGATGCGCTCTTCGCTTTTGGGGTGGCTCAGCATCCAGGCAGGCGCACCGCCCCCCATGCCGACCAGCCCTTCAAGCTTGCGAAACAGCGATTTCTGCGGCTCGACCCCGATCCCGGCCTTGACCAGCAGGGCAGAGGCATAGGCATCGGCTTCATATTCATCATCGCGTGACAGCCGCGCCATCAGAAGCGTGGTCAGGAAATTGGCAAGGATCACGCCCAGGCCCGGCAAAAAGCGGTTGAACACAGTGGCCAGCGCCATGCGGATGGCATTGGTGCCAGAGAAATCAATCATCCGCTTGCGCGTATGCCCAAGCGCCACATGGCCCAGTTCATGCGCAATGACACTGGCCATTTCCTCGGCGGAAACCTCGCCTGCGCGATACTTGTTGTAGAACCCACGCGTGATGAAGATGCGCCCGTCCGGTGCGGCCAGACCGTTCACCGGCTCGATCTCGTAGATATGCACCATCACGCGTTCGATGCCGATGGCCTTCGCCATGCGCTCGGTCAGGGATTTCAATTTTGCATCAGCCAGCGGCGTCGAGCGCTCATCCAGCTCGCGCGAGGTGCGCCAGGCCGAGAACAGATACATCATCAGCCCGTAGCCGAGGATCAGCAGGAAGGGGAGCAGTTTCATCATGATCCAGATATGGGGCAGGGGCCGGGACAGGGCAAGAGTGCTCAGCCCAGAACCAGCGTCAGGGCCATCATGAGCGTGAAGGCCAGTGTCACGATCACACCCAACAGGGAATGATCGACCTCTGTCCCGGCTTCAGGCAGCAGTTCCGAAAAGATCATCCACAGCATCGCGCCCGCCGCCAGCCCCAGTCCGATGGGCAGGAACGGTGCAAACCACAGCACGAACAGGAAGGCCGGCACAGCAAGCAGCGGTTGCGGCACCGAGGACAGGATCGCCCACCACCCCGCTTTCCCGACAGAAGCCCCGCGCGGCACCATGATCAGCGCGATGGCCAGACCTTCGGGCACATTGTGCAGCGCAATCGCCACGGTGATGAAATTGCCAAGATCGCTGCCCCCGCCATAGGCAACCCCCACACCCACACCTTCGGCGGCGGAATGGGCGGTCATCACCCCCATGATCAGCAGGATTTTCAGTGCATCCGCGCCTTTCGTGTCGGCAATGCTGACATCAGACCGGCCATTGAGCCAGCGATGCGCCAGCCAGATGCCCCCAAGACCCAGTAGCAACCCGGCGAGCGTGCGTGGCTGCGAGATCTCGAACCCTTCGAGCACCAACTGGAAGGTTGCCGCCAGCATCAGCCCGGCAGCTACAGCATTTCCCATTGCAAGCGTGCGGGGGGTCACATTGCGCATGGCCAGCAGCGGAAGCGCCCCCAGCCCTGTGGCCAGCGCCGTGATGGCGGCCGCGATAAAGACCAGCAGGACAGTAGGATCGGACATGCGCTACGCCAATATTTAGAATAATTCTAAACTAACGACTGCCCGCGCTTTGTCAAGAACTGTCCTGCGACCGCTCAGCGCACGCCTATGCCCATCTGCATCAGGGCACGCCGCACCGGGGCGGTGGAATACATGGCGTCAAGGATTTTCGCGCGCGCATCCCGCAAGGGCTGGGCGTGGATCATAGAGGCACGGTTGAGCATGCCCACACCCGCGACACGCAGCGCCACGTCAGGGTAGCGGCGGCGCTGATACGCCGCAAGCATGGCGGTCGTGCCAAGTGTCTCGGGCGTGGCCAGATCCATCAGCGCGGTCAGATCCGCAAGCGACATGTTCAACCCCTGTGCGCCGATGGGGGGGACGACATGCGCCGCTTCGGCCATCAGGGCTGTGCGTTCACCATAAAACCGCTCGGCAATCTGGCTGATGATCGGCCAGACGGTCAGGCGCGACGCCAGCTTCAAGGGCCCGAACAGCCCGCAGGAGCGCGTGTTCATCTCGGCCTCGAACTCTGGCACCGGCAGGGCGGACAGGCGCGCGACCTCGGGCCCGGTTTCCATCCAGACGATCGCGGAACAGGGCTGGCCCTCACGGTCGGGCAGCGGAACAAATGTGAATGGCCCGCCCGAGCGGTGAATCTCGGTCGAGACATTCTCATGCGGGACAGGATGCGTGACCGCGAAGGCCAGCGCCTTCTGCCCGAAACGCGTGGTGCGCACACCGATACCGAGCGCCTGCCGCATGGGTGAGTTGCGCCCGTCCGCAGCGATCAGAAGCCTCGCCTCGACGCTCGTGCCATCCGACAGGCCGACCAGAGCGCCCGTGTCGCGCGTGGTCAGGCGTGTCGTGGCAATACCGGGGCGGAAAGTGACATTGGGCAATTCCGCAAGCCGCGCCGAAATCTCGCGCTTCAACAGCCAGTTGGGCAGATTCCAGCCAAAGGGCTGGTCCGAAATATCAGCGGCATTGAAATCATGGCTGACACGCGGCTCAGGGGTTTCGCCGCCTGCATCGACAATGCGCATCACCTGCAAGGGCATGGCATGGGCGCTGAAACGCTCCCAAAGCCCGGCCTGTTCCAGAACCTTGACCGATGGATGCAGAAACGCCGTGCTGCGCAGGTCAGAGCCGGGATCGGCTTCGGCAATGACAGGCGGGGCAGGGTCCACGCAAAGCGTAGAGTATCCTGCACTGCCGAAAGCGGCGGCAGCGGTCATGCCTGCAATGCCGCCGCCAGAGATCACGATGTCGAATTGCGCGCGCATGGTTCGCCCCCGGTTATTCTCGCCAATGATAATAGCGCGGCAAACAAGGGGCGCAATGCGTCAAGCTGACTAGCCTTTGACGATCAGCAAGAGCAGGATCACCATGCCAAGAGCCGCGGGCACCATCACGGCAACCAGCCCCGCAAGCCCCCAGACCTTGGCAGAGATCACAAGGATATTGAGGAATACGAGGATCGCCGCCCAAATGGGCCAGGGTTCGTCGGACTCGCGCCAGTTGCGGCGGGTCTGGCGCGGCGTATCAGAGTCGAATGTCGCGGTCATGGCGTTTCCTGTCGTTAATGTGCACGCCGGATGTAGGATATCGGGCCCGCCCAGACAGGATGGCACAGTGTCGCGCGGCAGATGCGCGCAGTCGGCACAGGCCCGGACTGAACGCGGCCTGCACGCAGACTGCGCGCGGATTGCGACCTAGCCGAAGACGATCAGGCTCAGCAGCGCCAGCATCCCCAGAGCCGCTGGCACCATGACCATGACCAGTCCGGCAACGCCGAAGGTCAGAACCGATGTGACCAGCGTGGCAATCACGAACAGCACAGTTGCCCACAGGCCCCAGGGCTCATTCGCAAGGGCTTTGGGCAGAGTGACAGGGGCGGGGGTGGCGGTTGCAGTGGTCATGGGAACTCCTCCGGGACAAAAGATGCGCACCCCCTACCGGTTTTCATGCTGCGCTGCAGCATGACGGATTGTCGCGGGTCAGGGCCGGGGATCACTCAATCCGGTATGGCAGCAATTCGCGCCGGTCGTGATCGATGCGCAACCGCCGCTCCAGTGGCGGAACCGAGCGCTGGTGGCAATTGTCGCGCTCGCAGATCCGGCAGGAAATCCCGATCGGGTCGAAGGCAGCTGTGCGGCTGATATCCATACCATCGGCATAGACCAGACGGCTTGCATGATCGACCTCGCAGCCCAGACAGATCGCATAGCGCCGCACGGGCGCATGAAACGAGCCGCCACCTTTCGTCACCGCCAGTGCAAGACAGAAGTAGCGCATCCCGTCCGGGGTCTCTGCAAGCTGGCGCAGAAAACGGCCCGGTGTTTCAAAAGCCTGATGCACATTCCACAGCGGACAGGCCCCGCCAAACCGCGCGAATTGCAGCCGCGTGGCAGAATGGCGCTTGGTGATGGTGCCCGCGTGATCAATCCGCACGAAGAAGAACGGCACACCTTTCGCACCGGGACGTTGCAGCGTCGAAAGGCGATGCGCCACCTGCTCGATGGACGCCCCGAACTGATCGGCCAGTGTTTCCAGATCATGCCGCGTGGCGATGGCGGCATCCTGAAACCGGCGATAGGGCATCAGGGCCGCGCCCGCGAAGTAATTGGCAAGCCCAATCTTGGCAATCGCGCGCGCTTCATCCGATTGAAAGCGGGCCAGATCCAGCGTGGCGTCCAGCAGATCAGTTTGCGTGATCAGCGCGACCTGATGCAACATCTGAAAGGCCTGGGTCGCGCGCGTGGCCTTGGCCGAGATCTCGAGCGTGCCCGTTTCCGGGTCCAGATGCCGCAGGTTGCGAGTATTGGTCAGGCGCAGCGTGATCTTGCGCCGCGCCAGCGCTTCCGTCGCAAGCTGCATCGGGTCGCGCCCGCTGGTGGCGAAATGTTCTGCGGCACGGTCCACGGCATCGATGTAATTGTCGCAATAATGGAAGAAATCGCGCACTTCTTCCCAAGGGGACAGGCGCAGGGTTGTGTCCTCGCGCCCCAGTGCCTCATCGAGCGAGGCAAGCTGTTCCTGCGCCTGCCGATAAGCGCGATGCAGGTCGAGAAAGGCGCGGGCGAAGCCGGGCGCATTGGCACCGACCAGCCGCAGATCGGGCAGGGCAGGCGTGGTCTTGGCGAAAAGCGGATCGGCAAAGGCTTCGCGCAGATCCGACACCAGCCTTTCGCTGTCACCTGCCGACAGCTCGGTTACATCCATCCCGAACTCGCGCGCGAGCGCCAGAACCACGGAGGTCGAGAGCGGGCGGTTATTGTTCTCCATCTGGTTGAGATAGGGCAAGGACACGCCCAGCCGGGCGGCAAAATCCTTTTGCGTCAGCGCCAGATGGCTGCGGGTCTCGCGCAGTTTCGCGCCAGCATAGAGTTTTTGCGGCGGCATCGGACCTCGCGCGGGTTAGCTTGCTTTGCTGGCAGGGTTTGCAAAGTCCTGCGGATCGGTCAAGAAGAAATCCGTGCTTCGCGCCGGATGACATACAAAAGCGGCAAAAAGCCCAGCCCGGTGGTCGTGACCATCAGCCAGATCAGCGGCATGGCCCCGCTCTCGCTGGTCAGGAGCACGCCTGCCAGCGCCGACAGCCCCGCGCCCCCACCGATCATGATCGCGCCCCCGATGCCGCTCGCCGTGCCTGCCAGATGCGGGCGCACTGACATCATCCCCGAGGTGGCCGATGGCAAGAGCATCCCGTTGCCCAGACCAACGGTCACGAACAGGCCGAAGAACAGGACCGGGCCAAGCGGCAGCAGCAATGAGAGCACCAGCAGCGCCAGCATCCCGCCAAAGGCAACAGTGCAGCCCAGCAGGATCATCCGGTTGATCCCGATATGGCCCGCATAGCGCCCCGACAGAAAATTCCCCAGAGCATAGCCCACGGCGGGTGCCCCGAAGAACAGACCAAGCTGCGCAGGTGACATGCCAAAAACAGTCGCCCCCACGAAAGGCGCGCCGCCCAGATAGGCAAAGAACGCGCCGGATGCGAGCGTCGCCGTGCCGCAATATCCCCAGAACCGCCTCGCACGCATCAGTTCGGGCAATTCGCGCACGACCCCGAACATGCTGGATGAGCGCACGAGTTTGGTCTCGCCCATATCGCGCCATGTCAGCGCCAGCACCGCGACGCCGGCCAACAGCATCAGCCCAAAACTGCCGCGCCAGCCGAAAATCTCATCCAGCAGCCCGCCGATGGCAGGCGCGATCATCGGCACGATGGCCATGCCCATGGTGACATAGCCGATGCGCGAGGCCGATTGCGCCTCGTCCAGCACATCGCGGATCGACGCGCGGCTGACGACCATGGCGGTCACGACAACCGCCTGCCCCATGCGAAACAGCAGGAATACCAGAGCCGTGGTCGCCAGCAAAGTTCCGATCGTGGCGAGGATGAACCCGATCAGCGCCACGATCATCACCGGTCTGCGGCCATATCGGTCGGAAATGGCCCCGACGAAAAGCTGCAGCACCGCATTGACCAGCAGATACAGCGACACCGAAAGTTGCATCACGGCATAATCGGTGTCGAAATAGGCGGTCATTGTGGGAAGGGATGGCAGAAAGACATTCATCGCCAGCGCCGCGACGGAGGCCTGCGCAACCAATGTCATCACATGCGGGGCCGTCGTCGGATCCAGAAACCGGACAGGTGCAGTGCTCATGTGGGCCCCCATTTATGGAAGATGAAGAAGGCACCGAGCGCGATAAAGGCAAACCCCAGAAGGTGATTCCAGTGCAGGGGTTCCTTCAGATACCAGACCGAGAAGATCGCGAAGATCGACAGCGTCAGCACTTCCTGAATGGTCTTGAGTTCCGCTGCGCTGAAATAGCCATGCCCGATCCGGTTGGCGGGCACCTGAAACATATATTCGAACAGCGCAATCCCCCAGGCAATGAAGATCACCGCCAGCAGCGGCGCAGATTTGAACTTCAGATGCCCATACCAGGCGAAGGTCATGAAGACATTCGAAATGGTCAGAAGCAGGATCGTGGTGACAGGGACGGGCATGGACGACTCACCGTTGCGCGAAGGAATTGAACGTGTTCACTAATGCGGAAACCCTCGCCAATGGCAAGCCCGGAGGGGTTTGCAAATTAGCGGCGCAATGTGTTGCATAGTTTGCAAATTTTCTTTATTTTCCTTTCGCCCTTATCCTGTCCCGCGTATGGTCCGGCGAAATTCGGCTGCGGTGCGGAGGGGCGCTTATGAAAGATATCCTGCAACAACTCGATGATCGGCGCAAAACGGCTCGCATGGGCGGGGGGGAGCGCCGCGTTGCAGCGCAGCATTCAAAAGGCAAGCTGACCGCGCGCGAGCGGATCGAATTGCTGCTTGATGAAGGCAGCTTCGAGGAGTTCGACATGTTCGTGGCCCATCGCTGCGTCGATTTCGGGATGCAGGCGGACCGTCCGGCAGGGGACGGCGTGGTGACGGGCTGGGGCACGGTCAATGGCCGCCAGGTCTATGTCTTTGCGCAGGATTTCACGGTCATGGGCGGGTCGGTGTCCGAGACGCACGCCAAGAAAATCTGCAAGATCATGGATATGGCCCTGCAGAATGGCGCACCGGTCATCGGGTTGAACGACTCGGGTGGCGCGCGGATTCAGGAAGGTGTGGCCTCGCTCGCCGCCTATGGCGACGTGTTTGACCGCAATATCCGCGCGTCCGGCGTGGTGCCGCAGATCAGTGTCATCATGGGGCCCTGCGCGGGTGGTGCAGTCTACAGCCCGGCCATGACCGATTTCATCTTCATGGTGAAAGACAGCTCTTACATGTTCGTCACCGGCCCCGATGTGGTGAAAACCGTGACGAATGAAGTTGTGACCGCCGAAGAACTGGGCGGGGCCAGCACGCATACGCGCAAATCCTCGGTCGCGGACGGGGCCTTCGAGAACGATGTTGAAGCGATGATCGAAGTGCGTCGCCTGATCGATTTCCTGCCGCTGAACAATCGCGAGAAACCGCCTGTGCGGCCTTTCTTCGATGATCCTGCACGGATCGAGACCAGCCTCGACACGCTGATCCCCGACAATCCCAATACGCCCTATGATATGAAGGAATTGATCCTGAAAATCGCCGATGAGGGCGATTTCTACGAGATTCAGGCCGATTTCGCGAAGAACATCATCACGGGTTTCATTCGTCTGGAAGGGCGCACAGTGGGTGTGGTCGCCAACCAGCCGATGGTTCTGGCAGGGTGTCTGGATATTGACAGCTCACGCAAGGCCGCGCGCTTCGTGCGTTTCTGCGATGCGTTTGAAATCCCGATCCTGACGCTGGTCGATGTGCCGGGCTTCCTGCCCGGTGTCGGGCAGGAATATGCCGGTGTGATCAAGCATGGCGCGAAACTGCTCTATGCTTACGGCGAAGCCACTGTGCCAAAAGTGACCGTGATCACCCGCAAAGCCTATGGCGGGGCCTATGTGGTGATGTCCTCGAAGCATCTTGGAGCGGATTTCAACTATGCCTGGCCCACGGCAGAGATTGCGGTGATGGGGTCCAAGGGGGCTGTCGAAATCCTCTATCGCTCGGAACTGGGCGATGCAGAAAAGACCGCCGCGCGGATCAACGAGTATGAAGAGCGCTTCGCCAATCCCTTTGTCGCGGCAGAAAAAGGGTTCATCGACGAGGTTATCATGCCGCAATCGACCCGCAAGCGTGTCGCCCGCGCTTTTGCTGCGCTGCGCAACAAGGCCCTGCACACGCCGTGGAAGAAACACGACAACATCCCGCTGTAAGGATTGGCCATGCGCGCCGCGCTCCTGATCATCGCAACAGGTCTGGCTGCTCTCGCGCCCGCGATGGCATCCCCGGCCCTGATCTTGCCATCAGGGGAGCAGGCGACACCGCTGCCTGTCATCTGGGACGAGGATGAATCCGTGATTCGCCTGCGCTTCGTCGTGGAACGTCTGCGCGAGCCGCAGAGCCTGTATGGTGCTGACCCGCAAAGGGTTTTCGACGACATGCAGTGGCTGTGTGAAACACAGGTCACGGGGCTTTTCGAGGCGGATAGGGATCCGCGCGACGATGGCTGGACAGGTGCCGTGGTGACACTGATGGATCGCGAGGTTGATTTTGGCACGGTCGACAGCGAATCCTTCCAGCTTTTCGAATGGTTCAGCTTCGGCATGGACGGATGCGAGCTTGACCTTGGAGACTATCATGAGTGACCGAACCCACTGCAGGCGAGATGATGCAAGCGCGCCACAAGCCGATGGCATCAAAAGTTTTTCGTGGTCAGGATTCTGCAAAACCGATATGATGCGCGGGTATGCGTCCGTTCTGGCGCATATGTGTGAAAAACAAAGGGCGCGTGATTCCAAAAAACCGCGCCCAGGCAATTCGAGCAGGAGAATAAAATGGCGAAACTCGCTCTGGTGTCAGCGTTCCTGGTGTCCCTCATCCCGGCCACCTGCGCACGCAAGGCCCCTGAACCCACGCATTTCGAGCCGATCGGCGCACCGATCTATGTCGAGCCCGCATCGAGCAAGGGCAAATACCACTGATTTGCTTTCGGGGCAGAGCCTTCGCTCTGCCCCAAACCGGCGATCCGCCCAGTCAGTTGCCCTGCGCCTTCTGCGCAATGGGCTTTTTTTCTCTGCTGACAATTTCCTGTGGTCAGCGCCCGCGGCTTCCGTTAGCGTTCTGTATTGGCGCGGTGGTCAATGCCGCGCTTCGGCAAGCTTCTGGCGGGGGTCAACTGCCAAGGCATCTGCCGAACCCGTCAACAGGAGATTCCCATGTCCAAGATCACCATCATGTTGGCTGTCGGCGCAACCCTCGCGCTCTCGGCCTGCGCCCGCAAAGCCCCTGAACCCGCGCCGGTCATGGCCCAACCGATCATGGTCGAGCCCGTCGCAGGCAAAGGCAAATATCGCTAAGGCAATCGCAGGTTCGGTTTTCCGGCCTGACGTGCCTGCAGCGACAGTGGCGCCCCGCACGGAGGGGCGCCCATGCTGAAACATCGCGGTTTTCCGGGACGCTTGCCCGGCACTGATCATCAGTTCACCATCCGTCGCGCCAATCCCAAGGGTGTGACGCCCTTGCAGCCGCGCAAACGCTTTGCGGATCGCAAGCTTGTCGACCGCCGCGCCGACGAGGCGTTCCTCGGCGCACTGATCGCACATTTCGCCGACGCGCCCTTCGAGCGCGGCAATCTCGACGCGGGCCGCCTGTCCTGGTTTCTGGGGCGCGAGGTGGTCTCGGCGTCAGACCCCTTTGATCCTGTCAGCTATGAGCAGCTTCTGCGTGTGGACATGCGCGCGGCAGAGGCCAGTTTCCCGCAGCTTTTCGACGGATCGTCCGAATTTGCCTTTGATACATGGGAAGAGTGATGACCCTTCCCGCGACCCGCCCTGGAGAGGAGCCAGTATGTTCTCGAAAATCCTGATCGCCAATCGTGGTGAAATTGCCTGCCGCGTGATCAAGACCGCCCGCAAGATGGGGATCAAGACGGTCGCCGTCTATTCCGATGCCGACCGCAACGCGCTGCATGTCAAAATGGCCGACGAAGCCGTCCACATTGGCGCGTCGCCCGCGAACCAATCCTATATCGTGATCGACAAGATCATGGACGCGATCCGCCAGACTGGCGCGGAAGCGGTGCATCCGGGCTATGGGTTTTTGTCCGAGAACATGAAATTCGCCGAAGCTCTCGCCGCCGCCGGTGTCGCCTTCATCGGCCCGCCTGCCGGTGCCATCGAGGCGATGGGCGACAAGATCACCTCGAAGAAACTCGCGCAGGAAGCAGGCGTCAGCACGGTTCCGGGCTATATGGGCCTGATCGCAGACGCGGAAGAAGCCGTGAAAATCTCGGGCGAGATCGGCTATCCGGTGATGATCAAGGCTTCCGCCGGGGGCGGTGGCAAGGGGATGCGGATCGCGTGGAAAGAGGATGAGGTCCGCGAAGGGTTCCAGTCCTCCAAGAACGAAGCCGCATCGAGTTTCGGCGATGACCGGATCTTCATCGAGAAATTCGTCACCCAGCCGCGCCATATCGAAATTCAGGTGCTGGCTGACAGCCACGGCAACTGCGTCTATCTGCACGAGCGCGAATGCTCGATCCAGCGCCGCAACCAGAAGGTCATCGAGGAAGCGCCCTCGCCGTTTCTGGATGAAGCGACCCGCAAGGCGATGGGCGAGCAGGCTTGCGCCTTGGCGCAGGCGGTGGGTTATACATCGGCGGGCACGGTTGAATTCATCGTCGATGGCAATCGCAATTTCTACTTCCTCGAAATGAACACCCGTTTGCAGGTGGAACACCCTGTGACCGAACTGATCACCGGGGTCGATCTGGTCGAACAGATGATCCGTGTCGCGGCGGGCGAGAAGCTGCCCTTCGCGCAGTCTGACCTCAAGATCAACGGCTGGGCGATGGAATCGCGCCTCTATGCCGAAGACCCCTATCGCAACTTCCTGCCCTCGATTGGCCGTCTGACGCGCTACCGCCCACCTGCGGAAGTGGCGGAAACCGCACGCGCCGTGCGCAACGATACCGGCGTCTATGAGGGCGGCGAGATCAGCATGTATTATGACCCGATGATCGCGAAACTCTGCACCTGGGCGCCCACGCGCGGGCAGGCGATCGAGGAAATGCGCCTCGCGCTCGATGAGTTCGAACTGGAAGGGATCGGCCATAATCTGCCCTTCCTCTCAGCGGTCATGGACCATCCGCGCTTTGTCTCGGGCGAGATCACGACAGCCTTCATCGCCGAGGAATATCCCGACGGTTTCGAAGGTGCGACGCTCGACGGTGATCTGATCCACCGCGTGGCCGCTGCGGCCTGTGCGATGAACCGCGTCGCTGAAATCCGCCGCGCGCGCGTCTCGGGACGGATGGACAATCATGAGCGCGTTGTCGGTACCGATTGGGTGGTGATGATCGCGGGCCAAAGCCTGAGCGGGACAATCCAGGCCGACCGCGAAGGGGCCAGTGTGACACTGGAGGGGCAAGCATACCGGATCACTTCGGACTGGCAGCCCGGCCAGCCGCTCGCGCGGTTGATGGTGAATGGCACGCCGCTGGTCATGAAGGTCGGTAAACTGCCGGGGGGCTACCGTATCCGCTTGCGCGGGGCGGATCTGAAAGTGCATGTGTTCGCTCCCCGTCAGGCAGAACTCGCGCAGCTCATGCCCGAGAAAATGCCGCCCGACACGTCGAAACTTCTGCTCTGCCCGATGCCGGGCATGGTCGTCTCCATTGCGGTCGAGGAAGGGCAGGAAGTGTTCGAGGGGCAGGCGCTGGCGACAGTCGAAGCCATGAAGATGGAAAACATCCTGCGCGCCGAACGCAAGGGGCGCGTGACCAGGATCAACGCCGCTCCCGGCGCCTCGCTGGCGGTGGATGATGTGATCATGGAGTTCGAATGATGAAACGCACGCCCCTGCGTCTGTTCGCGACCTATTTCCTGTGCTTCTTCGCAGGGCTGGTGCTGGCCTGGGTCATC
The DNA here is from genome assembly GCA_020832585.1 of Natronohydrobacter sp. GTDB lineage: Bacteria > Pseudomonadota > Alphaproteobacteria > Rhodobacterales > Rhodobacteraceae > Roseinatronobacter. The sequence goes on from JAFIEL010000015.1 coordinate 20,388, forward strand.
CTGACACAACTGATCGAGGGCGTGCGCGACGGCTATCTGGTGCTTTTGCTCCTGCCTCCGCTCGGTGGAATGGCGCTTTTCCACGGCCTTTTCCCGCTTCTCAGCCGCATCCGATTGGGGCTGGAATTCGTTGCCGTCGGTGGCGGGCTGGTTTACGGCGTGGGCGCGATCATGGCAGGCGTGGTCTGGCTGGGTCTGCTCGATCCCGGCACCGCCTTTGTCTTCTGGCTCGCCGGTGTCTTCGGACCCGGTTGGTGGCTGATGTCCGGCTATGCCGAGAAGATCGGATATTACCAATGACAGTTTCATCTTGCCCCAAATACTCGCGGGGGAACCTGCCCCTTGGGGCTGGTGGGGGCGGCAGCCCCCTGAAAGATAAATCTGGCGTCAGCCGCAATCTGGAAATTGCAGGTCAGCGCCCCGAGGGCAGCCGTTCCAGCATTTCCTGCCGCCGTGTCGGAAACCGGTCGATCACCGCCATCAATTCGCGTCCCGAGCGCACGGCGGGGCGGCGGGCCTTGACCTCGCCATCCTTGTCGATGATCGCGGTCATGAAACCACGCGGGCGCAGCACTTGCCGCAGGGGGCTGCGATCTGCCGGATGGGCGTCGAAGATCACCACTGCGTCGCGGGCAACAAACTCCATTTCACGCTCGCGCAGCGCGTCCAGTTGGCGGGTGAATTGCGGATCATCGGGCGTGTCAGCCATCACCACGATCAACCGCCGTGTCCAGATGAACTCGCGCACATCGATGTCGCGGGCATCGAGGAACAGCAGCACCTCATCCGGATTCAGCGCCGGCTCAAGGTCTTCACTGACCTCGGCAGGATCCACGGGTTCAGTGCCCTCTGTGGCGCCAAGGCCAAGTGGGAAAATCAATGCGAAAACAAGTGTCCAGACCAGTTTCATGCGTCCTCCTGCATGGGTCTTATATAGGCGCGGTTTTCAGGAAAACACCAGAGCGGACGGATATTTGCCGCTGAATGACGACAGAAAGGACCAGCCATGAGCGATCCCAAATCCCGTTGGGCCGCCCTTGCTTCGAAAGAGTTGCGCAATCGCCCCCCCGAGAGCCTGACCTGGAACACGCTCGAGGGCATCCCGGTTCAGCCGCTCTATACCGAGGCCGATACTGCGGGCCTGCCGCATCTGGGCAATATCCCCGGCGAGGCTCCTTATACCCGCGGCGTCAAGGCCACGATGTATGCAGGCCGCCCCTGGACGATCCGGCAATACGCAGGCTTTTCCACGGCGGAAGAATCGAACGCCTTCTACCGCAAGGCGCTGGCCGCCGGGCAGCAGGGCGTGTCGGTGGCCTTCGATCTGGCCACCCATCGCGGCTATGACAGCGACCATCCGCGCGTCGAGGGCGATGTGGGCAAGGCCGGTGTGGCGATTGACTCGGTCGAGGACATGAAGATCCTCTTTGACGGCATCCCGCTGGAAAAGGTCTCGGTCTCGATGACGATGAACGGGGCGGTTATTCCGATTCTGGCGAATTTCATCGTGACGGGCGAAGAGCAGGGGGTGGATCGCAAACTGCTGTCGGGGACCATTCAGAATGACATTCTGAAGGAATTCATGGTCCGCAACACCTATATCTTCCCGCCAGAGCCCTCGATGCGGATAATAGCGGATATCATCGAATATACCTCCGCCGAGATGCCGAAATTCAACTCGATCTCGATTTCCGGCTATCACATGCAGGAAGCGGGTGCCAATCTGGTGCAGGAACTGGGCTTCACTCTGGCCGATGGGCGCGAATATGTCCGCACCGCGATTGCGCGCGGCATGGATGTGGACCATTTCGCCGGGCGGCTGTCCTTCTTCTTTGCGATTGGCACCAATTTCTTCATGGAAATCGCGAAACTCCGCGCCGCGCGTCTGCTCTGGTCGCGGGTGATGGAGGAATTCCAGCCCAAAGACCCGAAATCCAGCATGCTGCGCACGCATTGCCAGACCTCTGGCGTCAGTCTGCAGGAACAAGACCCCTATAACAACGTGATCCGCACTGCCTATGAGGCTATGTCGGCGGTTCTGGGTGGCACGCAATCGCTGCACACCAATGCGCTCGATGAGGCGATTGCGCTGCCGACCGAGTTCAGTGCCCGGATCGCGCGGAACACGCAGTTGGTGTTGCAGGAAGAAACCGGTGTCACACGCGTCGTCGATCCGCTGGCGGGCAGCTATTACATCGAAAAGCTGACCCATGATCTGGCGGAAGCCGCCTGGGCCTTGATGGAAGAAGTCGAGGAAATGGGCGGCATGACCAAGGCCGTGGCCTCTGGCATGCCCAAGCTGCGGATTGAAGAAACCGCCGCGCGGCGTCAGGCGATGATCGACCGGGGCGAGGAAGTGATCGTCGGCGTCAACAAATACCGCAAGGACAAGGAAGACCCGATCGATATTCTGGATATCGACAACATGAAGGTGCGCGACAGCCAGATCGCCCGGCTGGAGAAGATGCGCGCAAGCCGCGACCAGAACGCCTGTGATGCGGCGCTGGCGGAACTGACACGCCGCGCCGAGGAGGGTGGAAACCTTCTCGAAGCCGCAGTCGAAGCTGCCCGTGCGCGGGCCTCAGTCGGAGAGATTAGCATGGCGATGGAGAAAATCTTTGGCCGCCACAGGGCCGAGGTCAAGACATTGGCCGGGGTTTACGGCGCAGCTTATGAGGGCGACGACGGTTTCGCGGCGATCCAGAAGGATGTGGAAGCCTTTGCCGAGGCCGAGGGCCGCCGTCCGCGGATGCTGGTCGTCAAGATGGGGCAGGACGGGCATGACCGGGGCGCGAAAGTGATCGCCACGGCCTTCGCCGATATCGGCTTTGACGTGGATGTGGGCCCGCTGTTCCAGACGCCCGCAGAGGCTGCGCAGGATGCCATTGACAATGATGTGCATATCATCGGCATCTCCAGCCAGGCGGCAGGGCACAAGACGCTTGCGCCGCAACTGGTCAAGGCGCTGAAAGAGCAGGGGGCCGAGGATATTCTGGTGATCTGCGGTGGTGTGATCCCGCAGCAGGATTACCAGTTTCTCTATGATGCCGGGGTGAAGGCGATTTTCGGTCCCGGCACCAATATACCCGAAGCCGCGAAGAAGATCCTCGATCTGGTGCGCGCGGCGCGGGGGCTTGCGGGCTGATCCACCCGGGGTGACGAGAAGAAAAAGGGCGGGGGTAATCCCCGCCCTTGATCATTCATGCATAGGCTGCGTTGTCGCGGCCCAGCTTGGCGTCAAGCGACCACGCACCGGCACCGGTGATCCACAAAGCCAGATAACCACCTGCAAGGCCAAGGTTTTTCAGAAGCTGTGTCATCTGCATCTGATCGGCCGGGTCGAAATGGTAGAGCAGGCCAGAGACCACACAGAAGGCCGCGAGCGCCAGCGCCACGATCCGCGTCTGAAGGCCGATAATCAGGGCCAGACCGCCGAGGATCTCGAAAAGCACAACAGGCCAGGCCAGCACAGCCGGGATACCACCAGTGGCCATGAAAGCGCCGAAACCTTCGACATTGCCGAGTTTGCCGAAGCCGGCGACGACGAAAAGCAGGCCGAGCAGGATACGCGCGACCAGAAGAAGCGAAGTGTTTGTCATGTGAGCTGTCCTTTTGTCCAAACTGTGCTGGACATAAAGGACAGATCATCGTCCACGCCATTCCCTGTCTGGTCACAGGGCCTGTGCAAAGCTGCGCGCCTTACCCGCCCGATTGCGCTTTCTTCTGCCAGCGCCCAGCCTCTTCGGACCAGTATTCCGCCAGAACGCCTGCCGCGGTCATGGCTTTCCAGTCCTCGCGCGCCGCCTGCATTGCCGCAGTGTCCTGCCCGTCAAACAGCACCCAGAGCCGTTCCAGCCCTGCGACCTCATCAGGTGTGACCGGCGCGCGGTCCACCGCCATCACGCCCTGGGGGGCGTTCGGTGCCGTGGGGTCCACCGTCAGCAGCACCGGCTGATCCGCATCATGCGGGCCACCGGCCAGCCCATGCGGCAGGAAACTGGCCTTGTCATCGGTCCAAAGTGCAAGGTCCAGCTGTTCGAGCATGCCCCGGTCGCGCCCGCGCAAGGCCACGCGCCAGCCCTGATCCAGCGCGCGCGTCAGCAACGTGCGCGCTGTCGCCTCCAGCGTGCTATGGGTCAGGTGGTAGAACATGGCCTTGCCCATCGCGTCACCTGTCCTCGAACCGCGCGCGGATCAGCGCATCCAGTGCCAGCACGCCCCAGCCAGAGGCCCCCTTGGGCGCATGCGCGCTGTCAGACTTGGTCAGGGCAACCCCGGCAATGTCGAGATGCATCCAAGGCGTGCCAGGCTTGATGAAACAGTGCAGGAATTCCGCCGCCGTGATCGACCCGGCAGGGCGTCCGCCGGTGTTCTTGATGTCGGCAATGCGCGATTTGATCAGCGTGTGATAGGCGGGATCAAGCGGCATCCGCCACGCGCCTTCGCCTACATCTGCCGCAGCTTTCAGAAATGCATCAGCCAGCGCATCGTCATTGGCGAAAACGCCTGCCTTCTCATGCCCCAGCGCGATGATGATCGCGCCCGTCAGTGTGGCCAGGTCAATGACGGCAGAGGGCTTGAATCGTTCCTGCGCATACCAGAGCACATCAGCCAGCACCAAACGCCCCTCGGCATCGGTATTGATGACCTCGATCATGTCGCCTTTCATGGATTTGATGACATCGCCGGGGCGCTGAGCGCGGGCATCGGGCATGTTCTCGACCAGCCCCACCAGCCCGACGACATTCGCACGCGCTTTCCGGGTGGCCAAAGCCTGCATCAGCCCGACCGTGACCGCCGCGCCGCCCATATCCATGGTCATCTCTTCCATGCCCGCACCGGGTTTCAGCGATATGCCGCCTGTGTCGAACATCACGCCCTTGCCGACCACAGCGAGCGGTGCACCCTCCGCCCCCTGCCAGTGCATCACCGCGACCTTGGACGGGCTGTCAGAGCCTTGCCCCACCGCCAGAAGCGCGCGCATCCCCAGCTTTTCAAGTTCCGGCTCATCAAGGATCTCGACCTTCAGGCCAAGCGCCTCCATGCCCTTGATCTGGTCCGCGAATGTGGTCGTGGTCAGCACATTGGCAGGCGCATTGACCAGATCGCGGGTCAGATGCACCGCGCTTGCCAGTGCGGTGGCCTCTGCGATGGCGGGCGCGGCAGTCTCGGGCGATTTGACCATGACGCGGGTAGGGCCGAAACCGGGCTTGGGGTCGGATTTCTGCGCTTCATACTGGTAAGCGCGCAACAGCGCCGCGCGCAGCATCTCGCCCAAGGGCAGGGTATTGGCGCAGATCAGCATTGCGCTGCGGGTCTGAAGCTTGCCGATGCTTAGCCCCGCGCGGCGCAGAGCCTCCGGCGTGACGCGCTTGGGCATATGGATGATCTGCAACGCCTCGGCGGCCATGCCGGTCGGCCATGCCAGCGTCAGCGCGTCACCGGGTTTCAGCTTGGCGAAAGCAGGGCTGTTGAGCGCGCGGGTCACAGCGCCGCGCGTCAGCTTGTCGGCATGGCGGGTCAGCCGGGGCAAGGGGGCGTCGGGACCCGCAAAGACCGACACGCGCCCCTCATGCGCGGTGATCGTGTCGAGCGAAAGATCGCAGAGTTCGGGTATAGGCAAGCTGGTCATGGGCGCTCCGTTCACGGGTTCGCCCAAGACCTAGCGCGCGAGGGCGCGCTTGGCCATGCCAGATTAGCGCTCAGAAGCGCAGATTGAAATGCCGCGTCAGGCCGATTTCGGCGCTGAGCTGGTTGCGACTGCCCTGTATTACGATGGGCGAGCGCCCCGCATCCCCGCGCAGACGGTCATAGCGCACCGCGCCAGTGATGCCCCAATCGGCATTGAGAGGCTGATAGGCGCCGATTTCTAGGCCCACCGAATGGAAGCCACCGGAGAGCGTGTAGGGATTGAGAGTATTGCCCGGATCAGCTGCTTCTGCTGCCGTCACCCCGAAATAAGTCCGGTTGAACCGGCTGTTGCCGAATTCCGCACGCGGACCGCCATGCAGGACCAACCCGCTCGGGGCGCGCCAGATCACATCGGCCCCGACCTCGCCCGCGATCGCCTTATGGCCGATCACGCCATAGCGAAGATCAGCAAAGACGTGCCAGAATTCATCCGTGTAATGGGCGCGCAGACCAACTTCGAGCGAGGCTTTCACATCCTCCATCCCGGCCAGTTCCTTCGTGCCCTTGCGCTTGGGGATGAAGCGGAACGCCCCGCGCAGCGCAGCGCCCGGCGCAAATTGTGTGGGGCCGTCAGGGTCGCCGATCTGGACAGAGCCAAAGCTCAACCCGTTGAATCCAATGCCGCCGGACGGTCCGACACGAAAATCGCTGGACCCGAAATATTTCGGAGACACCTTTGCCCCGCCCGTCAGCGAAAACGACAGCGCACGATCCTGCGCCTGCACGGGCAGGGCGAATGTGGCGATTGCGATTGCAGTTGCAAGTGTCAGGCGACGGCTGGCAGTCATCTACTCGTTCCTTGTTCTCCATACCTGGAGCGGTTATTACGCCAACGCGAGACCAGGTCCAATCACATCAGGGGAAACTGTGCCTATGTGCCAAAAATGCCACCCGATTGCCGCACAGATCAACCGGATCGAGAAACAGGCTCGCGTGCTATGAGCTTCTGTGTCGCGATAGACGGACCCGCAGCCGCTGGCAAAGGCACGATCAGCCGCGCGGTGGCGGCACAATTCGGCCTTGCGCATCTCGACACGGGGCTGCTCTACCGGGCGGTCGGCATGAAGGGGGGCGATCCTGTCATGGCAGCCCGGAACCTGACCCCGGAAGACCTTGCACGCCCTGATCTGCGCAGCATGGCGGCAGGCGAGGCCGCCAGTCGTGTCGCCGTGATCCCGGAGGTGCGCGCGGCGCTGGTGGCGTTCCAGCGCGAGTTTGCGCAGCGCGACGGGGGCGCAGTGCTGGACGGGCGCGACATCGGCACGGTCATATGCCCGGATGCCGAGATAAAACTCTTTGTCACAGCCAGTGCCGAAGTCAGGGCCGAGCGGCGCTTTGCCGAGATCGGAGAGGGCACATTTGCCGAAGTGCTCGAACAGGTGCGCGCCCGCGATGCCCGCGACATGGGTCGCGCGGATGCGCCCCTGCGCCCGGCCGAAGATGCGGTGATCCTCGACACCAGTGACCTGAGCATCGAGGATGCCGTGGCGCGCGCCTGCGCGGTGATCGCCACGCGGCGGGGCTGAGGGATCAGCGCCCGCGATAGGGCTCCACATATTGCAGCGCCATGTCCCAGGGGAAGAAAATCCACGTATCCTGCGACACTTCGGTGATGAAACTGTCCACCATTTCGCGGCCCATGGGCTTGGCATAGACGGTCGCGAAATGGGCCTTGGGATAGAGCTTGCGCACCAGTTCCAGCGTCTTGCCGGTATCCACCAGATCGTCGATGATCAGCACGCCCTCGCCATCCGCGCCCATGATCTCGGCCTGCGGGGCTTTGAGCACCTTGGCCTCGGTCTGTTCCTGCCAGTCATAGGATTTCACGCTGATCGTATCGACCACGCGAATGTCCAGTTCGCGCGCGATGATCATGGCAGGCGCCAGCCCACCGCGCGTGATCGCCACGACCGCGCTCCACTGGCCGCCATTTGGGCCCTGCTTGTCAAGCCGCCACGCGAGCGCCCGGCTGTCGCGGTGGATCTGGTCCCAGCTGATATGAAAGCCTTTTTCATGGGGCAGGCGGTCGGTCATGGTCTTGCCTTTCAGGTGGCCACGATCTTGACGCCCAATGCCGCAAGGCCCGCGCCAAAGATCCGGTCGATCACGGTTTTCAGGGAAATGTAGCCCGCACGGGTGCGGTCGAGCGAGAAGATGCGCGCAACAGCCGTGTTCCAGAGAGATTCGTTCAGGAACACGACGACGAGCAGCGCAACAAGCACCCAGAGCGGGGTTGTCGCGGGCACAGTGCCAAGGAAGATTGCGGCGAACATCACGGCAGGTTTCGGGTTGGCCAGTTGCGTGAACAGGCCCAGCCGAAAGGCTGACGCCGCTGAGCGCGGCAGAGCGGGCGTGGCGCTCAGGTCCAGTGGCGCGCGGGCAGAGCGCCAGAGCGTCCAGCCCAGCCAGCACAGATAGGCGGCACCGAGGATCTTGAGCGCCCAAAGAAGCGCCGGGGCCAAGGCAAACAGCACGCCCAGCCCGAACAATGCCGCACTGGCCCAGACGACCGCGCCCAGCCCGATGCCCGCCGCCAACCATGCGCCTGTGCGAAAGCCTTCGGTCAGCCCGGTCCGCGCCGCCATCAGCACGGCAGGGCCGGGGCTGATCGCGGCCATCAGCGACAATCCTGCGAATGCAAGGAATGCCGCGAGTGTCATCAATGCGCGTCCTTCTTGCCGGTCACGACATCGATATCGGGCGCGTCCACGGCTTTCATGCCGACGACGTGATAGCCTGCATCGACATGCAGGTTTTCGCCCGTCGTGCCCGAGCCCAGATCCGAGAGCAAGTAGAGCGCGGCCTTGCCGACCTCTTCCTGCGTCACATTGCGGCGCAGCGGCGAATTCAGCTCGTTCCATTTCATGATGTAGCGGAAATCACCGATGCCAGAGGCCGCGAGCGTCTTGATCGGACCGGCGCTGATCGCATTGCAGCGGATGCCGTCCTTGCCCAGATCTTCGGCGATGTATTTCACCGACGCCTCCAGCGCGGCCTTGGCCACACCCATCACATTGTAATGCGGCATGACCTGCTCGGCACCGTAATAGGTCATCGTCAGCAGGCTGCCGCCATCGGGCATCAGCTTCGCCGCGCGCGCGCAGACCGCAGTGAAGGAATAGACCGAAATATCCATCGTCATGGCGAAATTGTCACGGCTCGTATCGACATAGCGGCCGCGCAATTCGTTCTTGTCGGAAAAGCCGATGGCATGAACGACGAAATCGATCTTGCCCCAAAGCGCCTCGATCCCGGCAAAGAGCGCATCGACCGAGGCCATGTCAGCGACATCACATTCAAACAGATGCGGTGTGCCCAATTTTTCAGCAAGTGGCAGAACGCGCTTCTTCAGCGCCTCGCCCTGATAGGAAAAGGCCATCTCCGCACCATGGTCGGCCAGCGCCTTGGCGATACCCCAGGCGATCGATTTGTCATTCGCAAGCCCCATGATCAGCCCGCGTTTGCCGCTCATCAATCCTGTCATTGTGTCTCTGCCCATTGTGAAAAATCGTCGCTGTCTTCTAGGGTATCGCTTGGCTTGCTGCAAGCTGGCACGCGCCTGCCCAAGCATCACTGCCATGCCTGCCAAAGGAATAATTCAAAAGATTTGGCTTTGAAGGCTTGCGCGGCAGTTCAGAGTTGTTAACACATACAGCTTTGAGATCAGGTGAATGTAACAGGAGAGGTGTCAGGAACTGTAGTGTGACCTTTCCTGTTCCCGTTGTGACCGGAGGAAAGTGTGAACGACAGAACTGGCATTTTTGCAGGGCAGGATCCGTTTGACATCGCCCGGCGATGGCTTGCGGAAGCTGAGCTGACAGAACCCAATGACCCCAATGCCATGGCTTTGTCGACTGTCGATCCCGACGGCCTGCCGAATGTGCGGATGGTGCTGCTCAAGGAAATCGGCGCAGGCCAGTTCGTGTTCTACACAAATTACGAAAGCACCAAGGCGCGGGAAATCCTGGCTACCGGCAAGGCGGCCTGCGTGATGCACTGGAAATCCCTGCGTCGCCAAATTCGGGTGCGCGGTGATGTTTCCAAGGTTGACGGCCCTGAGGCTGATGCCTATTACGCCTCGCGGTCGCTCAAAAGTCGGCTCGGGGCATGGGCGTCGCGGCAGTCGCAACCGCTTGGGTCGCGGGCAGAGTTGATGGCCGAGGTCGCGCGGCAGACCGCGCGGCACGGTACCAACCCGCCGCGCCCGCCCTTCTGGGGAGGGTTCGCGATCCGGCCGGTAGAGATCGAGTTCTGGGCCGACGGGGCTTTTCGGTTGCATGATCGATTCTGTTGGCGCAGGTCGGTGAGTGAAATAAGCTGGGATATCGTCAGGTTGTCACCCTGATGCGCGATCGACATGATCTTTGTGGTTCTTGTGCTCGTTGCGTACCCCAAAATACCGTGATGCGCGCAATGCGGATCACCAAAAAATGAGCGAGACACTATTCATGGTTTCGGATGAAAACCCGTCTGAGGTGGTTGAGGGCGTTGTAAAGTGGTTCGATCCGGCCAAGGGGTTCGGATTCGTCGTTGTCGCCGGGCTGGAATCGGATGTTCTTCTGCATGCCAATGCGCTGCGCAATTTCGGGCTGAGTTCTGTCTGTGACGGGGCGAAGATCCGTCTGGTGATGCAACGCACGCCACGCGGGCTGCAAACACTGGAAGTGCTTGAAGTTCAGCCACCTGAAACAGACACGGATGATCACACAGCGATGGATCCGCGCCTGAGCGCAGAGATCGACCGTTCGATCCCGCTGGAACCTGCCCGCGTGAAATGGTTCGACAAGGTCAAGGGATTCGGTTTCGCCAATGTCTTCGGCAAACCCTCGGATGTGTTTATCCATATGGAAACGCTCCGGCGGTCCGGCCTTGCGGAATTACAGGCGGGCGAGGCGATTGCCGTGCGTGTCATCGATGGCGAACGCGGGCGCATGGCGGTGTCGATCGAATCCTGGGAGGCGAGCCTGACCGATACATTCGCGACGCAAGGCGGGGCGCAGGTTCAATGAACCGGCTCGCGCGGCTTGCTCTGGGGATTGTTGCTGCCCTTTGGACCGGGCTTGCGCAGGCCGCCTGTTCCGAGGGGACGGTCGATCTGCGCGGCTCCTGGGGGCAGGCGCGCTTCAGCGTCGAGATCGCGGATAATGATGAAACGCGCGCACGCGGGTTGATGCATCGCGAACGCATGGCGCGCTCGGCGGGAATGCTCTTCATCTATGACCGGCCCGTGGCCGCGTCCTTCTGGATGCGCAACACGCTGATTCCGCTGGATATGATCTTTGTCGATCCGACAGGCCGCGTCAGCCATATCCATCACGAAGCGATCCCGCTGGACGAGACCCCGATCTCTGGTGGCGAGAATGTGTTGATGGTGCTTGAGATCAATGGCGGGCTGGCCCGCGCGATGGGCATGACCATCGACAGCGAATTGCGTCATCCCCGGCTCGATCAGGACACCGCACTCTGGTCCTGTGACGGTTAGACGGATTTCGTGGCGTCGGGTGCATTTCGCTCTTTCCACCCGTCCGCTTCATCGCTAAAGAGCGCTCAGTCGGGGCGTGGCGCAGCCTGGTAGCGCGACGGTTTTGGGTACCGTAGGTCGTAGGTTCGAATCCTATCGCCCCGACCATTCTTTCACATCAGCCCGTCGCGACGAATTCCGCTGCAATCAGCCCGCGCAGGGCGTTGCCGACCCAAAGGCGCACATGCGGCAGCGCGTCTGCCAGCAACAACTCTTCCGGATAGTCCATTTGGGCACGCAACACCCCCGGCAATAGACCCGAAGAGAGCGGCGGTGTGCGCATCCCCGCACCACGGTCGAAGAAAACGGTCGTGATGGTGCCGTCACAGACCTCGCCGCGTTCATTGAGAAAGATCACTTCGTCCAGCCCATCGGGCAATGTGGCGCGGGCGGTGTCATAGGCGGCGCGGCGGGTGGATTTGACGCGCAGCCAGGGATCATCCGATGCAAGCCGAAGCTGCGCCAGTCCGACGCGCCAGAGCGGTTTCGCCGGGGGCAGGGGGCTGACCGTCATCTCGGTCTGGCCGTCCATGCCAAGCGTCAGGCGCAACCGGGCGGGCTGTCCAGGCGGCCCTTGAAACGTGACCTCCGGGCAGGTCCAGCCCAGCGCCTGCGCCCCGCTGCGCAACCGCGCAAGGTGCAATGGCGCGCGCGGCGCGGATTTGCCATCCCACAGAACAGTCTCGATCAGGCGCAGGCCGGGGTCGTCAGCGCCTGCGCGTAGCGGGTTTTCCACAGCGCTTCCTCCCATTCGCCTGCCGCAGTGCTGTCTTGCACCACGCCGCCGCCCACATTCGCCAGAATCTCCCCCGAGGGCGCAATCTGCATGGTCCGGATCGCCACCGACCAGCATTGATCACCACTTGGTGCGGCCCAGCCGATCGCCCCGCAATAGGCCCTGCGCGGCTGCGCTTCCAACTCGTGGATGATCTGCATCGCGCGGATCTTGGGCGCCCCTGTGACCGAACCGCATGGAAAAAGCGCTGCCATCAACTCGGGCAGGCCCGCATCATGCAGCAATTCGCCACGAATACGACTGCTCATCTGATGGACGGTCGCGAAGCTCTCGATCTCGAACAGCTCCGGCACGCGCACGGAGCCGATGCGGCTGATCCGCCCGATATCGTTGCGCAACAGATCGACGATCATCAGGTTTTCGGCCTGCACCTTCTCGCTCGCGGCAAGCTCTGCCTTCAGGCGGGCATCCTCGACCGGGTCGCTGCTGCGCGGCGCGGTGCCCTTCATGGGCCGGCTCTCCAGCACACCCGCCCGCACCTGAAAAAACATCTCGGGGCTGCGCGAAACAAGCGCGCCCCCATCCCCCAGATCGACAAAGGCCCCGAATCCCACAGGTTGACGCGCGCGCAGCGCCCCATAAAGCCCCAGCGCAGAGCCCGCGCTCTGGCGGGTCTCGACCGGAAAGGTCAGGTTGATCTGATAGCAATCGCCCGCGCCAATATACGCCTGCAGCCGCGCGAAGGCGCTGTCATAGGAATCGCGGGTGATCCCCGGTAGCAGGGGCTCAAGCCGCACATGCATCGCGGCCCCCATCGCGCGGGCGAGCACAGCATCGGGCAGAAGCGGGGCGTCATGGATGCGCAGATCGACCAGCGGCCCTGCCTCGGGCGTCCAGAGGGGCGCAAGACGCGGCTCGAACGCATAGCCTGCCTCATAGGCCAGATACCCCGCCACCCATTTTCCCGCACGCCGCGCGGCTTCGGCCTGTTCCAGCATCGGAAGGACATCGGCCAGCCCATGCGCAACCAGACGCTGCTCGGGCGCATCAAAGAGGACAGGGCGGCCTTGCGGCCCATGTTCGATCAGGATCACGCGCGGCACTCGCTTTCGATTCACTGCACGCGAACAGATAGCGCGTGCCGCAGGGTTTTGCACCCGCACAGTGCGACCCAGAGGGGCTGAAAACCGGCACCGAAGCGCATCACCATGCGACTTATTGCCAATCAGCACGCAGCACGCTTGTTTATGGGCTGCAAAACGCTATCTTGTATACAAGGTTTACAGGAGGTGCGTATGCCCAAACTGGTGAAGCTCTATATCCAGCAAGTGTTGATCGGCTTTGGCATCTCTGCGGTGTTCACAACCATTCTGATCTATTTCAACATCGGCAATCTGCAGCGTCTGGTATTCGGCTCCAGCGATGGACTCCTGGGTCTGTTCCTGATCTTCTTCTTCAACGGGCTGGTCTTTGCCGGGGTGCAATTCGCGATCCGCATCATGCGGATGGGCCATGAAGACGAAGATGATGATGACGATGATCGCGGCACGCCCATTCGCGGCGATCTGATCCCGATCCGTATTTCGGCGCGATAGGGCAGGGCGGCAGGCCCGCAGCGACCGTGGCGGCGTGAATTTCCCGAGAGCCTGAGTTTATCA
>JAFIEL010000202.1 GCA_020832585.1 Natronohydrobacter sp.
CAGAGCGCTCATAACGCTTTGGTTGGGGGTTCGAGTCCCTCCGGGCCTACCACCTTGACCGCTTGATCTAAAATAACCTCTTGCTTTCATGTGGTTTGTGCCGTTTTTCGTGCCAGAATGAGTGCCAAATGCAGGTATTTCTGATGGCAGGAAAACCACGCTACCGGAAAAAGACGGACGGTCGATTCTACGCGCGGATCGCAGTACCGGTTCTCCTTCGTCCCTTCCTCGACGAACCTCGCAGCGAGCTCATCGCGCCCTTGGGAGCGGATCGACGCGCAGCACTGAGACAGCACCCCGCAGTGGTCGCGCGGCTGCAAGAGCATCTTGCGATGGCGGCAAAATACGCGACAGGTCCACGCAGCAGCGATATCGGATTGTGATTCCAGAACTGTCAGGTTTGCAAAAGAAGCACCAGTTGCTCTCGGTGCGCCAGGCGCTGGTTTGAACCGAGTATCCAGTCCATTTCGTACATTCGACTGTCGGGAGTTGAAGGTTGGATTGAAGATGGTTGGGGTCTTGCGCGCTCCTCAATGTTCTGGCAGCGAAAACGTCTTGTTTTGTGCGCGTAGAAAAATCAGACGCGGTTCACACTGGTAACGATGTCCCATCTTCCAGCGTCAGGAAGCGGTCTGCGCGGTTCAGGATGCGGTTGTGCGCCTGAAGGCGATCCAAGACCCAAATAGAACGATAGCCGGAGGACAGGTCCGTCCGCCGCACTGAAAAACAGGATAGCTGGGCTGCGATGATACGGGTTCTCGGCTGTTTCACCCGAACGCGACCGTTTTTGCGACAGCTGACACAGACCGGAGCGAAAGACAGTTGTCTTGTGGCCGAAATCAGGCAATCTCTCCGCCAAGTGGCAAGCGATGTTGTCGAAAATAGCCAAACCTTTTTAGCTCAGAAACGAAAGGGCCATCAGATGAGACTCCAGACGATCCTGATTGCGGCTGCACTGGCGGCAGGAACATCTGCGGGCAGTGCGCAAACAGCTGGCGACTGGGTTCTAGCCAACTACCGCGGTGCTGGTTACTGGTTTCCGGGAATTATCCAAACGGTGGGCAACGGACGCGCCACGGTCCTTTACGATGATGGTGATCGCGAGACCCTGTCGCTTGATTCCATTCGCCCCTACAACTGGATGATCGGAAGTAGAGTTGAATGCAATTTCCGGGGCCAAGGCAACTGGTATGCTGGCACGATCACGTCACTGGCGGGCGGAAGTCTTGGCATCGCCTATGACGACGGAGACAGAGAGAAAACCGTCACCGGGCGCTGCCGGTCGCGCTGACAATATTGTTGGAGTGTCTGCGTAAGGTGCCCGATGAAGAATTCAGCGAAGCCACTTCGGGTGGGCGAAGTAAGAGAGGCCGTGAGGTGCTTGAGCGATGAAGCAAGTCTCCATCCGAAATCGATTTGGTTGAACATGCTTGGGCCTTGTGTCGACCATGCACAATCGGATAGCGAAACGTTATGTTTGCTCGCGCTCCCGTGCCAGAATTGATGCCTGTCGGCGTGCCAGAGATCCTCTCAAGTATCTGATTTTATCTGACCCACCAAGGGTTCGAGTCTCTCCGGGCCTACCACCCGCTACTGCAAGCAACCTATAAACGCCATACATTCGGGATTGAAGGGGCGCTTCGCGGGTGAGGTGGAGCGGCAACAAGTCCAAAAACCGAATGACGTCAAGGCGATGAGCTCATTGACGTCTGACTTTCTTGATGCGAAGTTTGAGGGATCAAGTCAAAGGCGCTGCGTCATATCGACTAGCATAATCGTTGTTCGAACAGCTAAACTAGCTTTGCTTTTGGTTTTGCTGAACCGTGTATTGGAGAAATAGGAATGACGGGCAAGCTGCCTGATTCTGTTGGCAAAAATGTCAGAATTGGCGAGAAAACCGATTCAGCCTTGGCTGATCTTGTCAGAGGCCTGCTTCAAAAACCTGCTGAAGAGTTTGGAGAGCTACTAGGAGATAGCATAGGCATACTTGGTGACAGAATCAAACGCAAACGAGCATCGAACACTCAACTTGGATTAGAAGACGCAGGAACAGAGCTAAACCGTCGCAAAGTGAATCTGAAAGATATTACACCGCCCGATGAAGAAGAACTTCATGATGTCCTGCAGGGAATGTCTTTAACTTCAGATGGAAGAATTAGAAAGCTCTGGGCTGGCTTACTGGCAACTAGGCTAGATCCAAACGGCGTTCAGAATATTGAAAGACCGATCTCAGCGGTATTAGGCGCTCTCTCTCCTTCAGATGCGCAAATAATCGAGATCGGTGCATTCGTCACGCAACAGAACAAGCGCATTTGGGACGAAGCAAAAGCAAAGGCTGATATTTCTGGTAAAAATTCTTCGAGCCTTTTGGATCATGCAAAGATCTCAAAAACCAGAAGGGAAGAACTTTTTGAACAAAGTCAAGATCTTGTAGCAAGTGTAAAGCTGATGATCTCAGAATACGACTTGCAGAAAATAGAAAGTAGTCATGAATGGGCAGACAACCTGGTAAGGCTTGGTTTGATAAGAATCATAGAATTTGACCGGAGCATAACAAATTCACCAAAAGTTCCCTCGAAAGTTGAGCTTTCAGCGCTCGTACAATATGTGGATAACCTCCGAAAAGACTTTGAACAATATGAAAACTTCTCTGGAATCCTACCTGATCCAAAATTTATCGTGGATATAGTCGAGCATGACATGCGTGTTCGCTTAGGATTTGAGTTTACGCGATTCGGCGAAAAATTCTGCGCTGCCTGCGGCCTTTTGGATTGAGATTCCTTTTTCACCCAGTAGATAATATTTGGTTATAAATATAGAGAACGCAGTCCCTCCCGGGCCTACCACCCCGCCTTTTTCCTGTCTCGCCTGTCTACCCCTCGCGCGCCCGGATGCTGACCCCGTCGGCAATCGCGCCACCGGGATAGAGCAGCACGCGCGCGCCCTCGGGAACCCCGCCCAGCACTTCGGCCTGTCCATCGGCCTGACGCCCGATCTCGACGATCTTCAACTTCGCGCGCCCGTCCTCTTCGACAAACACCGCCCAGTCGCCCGCCTGCCGGAACAGCGCCGCCTGTGGCAGTTGCAGCACATCCTGCGCTTCCCACAGAATCAGGCGGACAGTGACGCGGAAGCCCTCGCCCAGTCCGGGCCGCTCTTGCGGTCCCGCCAGCAGATCAAGACGCAGGCGCACGCGCTGTTCCTCGATCCCCAGCGCCGAGACGCGGGTGAAGGCCGACGGCTCGATCCGCCGCAACTGCGCCTCCAGCACGCCTGCGCCGCCCCAGTTCTCGACCAATGCGCGGGCCTCGCCCGGCACGCGCACGGCATCGGTTGACAGCAGGTCGAGTTCGATTTCCATCTCGTCGAGATTGCCGATGGTCAGCAGCGGTGCACCTGCCTGCACCAGCCGCGCGCTCATATCCGTGACACCCAGCACAAGACCCGTCTGCGGCGCAAGGATACGCATGCAGCAGGCACCGGGGTCATCTGACGGATCAAAGTTCATATCCGGCCCGATCAGCTGCGCCTGTGCGCGGATCAACGAGGCGCGGGCCAGATCCAGCCGCGATTGCGCGGCCTCCACGGCCTGCGTGGCGGATTGATAGGCGGTCTCGATATCTTCCAGCATCCGGTGCGGGATGGTGCCGCTTTCTGCCAGCGCCCGGCTGCGCGCAAGCTGCACGCGCGCATGGCTCAGTGCCGTCTCGGTTTGCCGCAGATCCGTCTCTGCCACGGCAACCGCCGCTTCGGCTTCGACCACCGCAGCTTCGGCTTGCGCGCGCGACCGGGCATCCATCAGCACCGGATCCGCGGGCCGGATCAGCGCCACAATGGTTTCGCCCCCCACCACTGCATCGCCCACCTCGACCGGCGAGCGCGTGACGCTGCCCGTGATCGGCGCGGCAATGGTGTAGGACGCCCGCACCCGCGTCACGCCCTGCGCGGTGATCGCGCCCTGCATCGGCGCGCGGATGACCGTCGCCAGATCGACCCGCTGCGGCTGCGGCCAGAGCGCCCAGACCAGCGCCGCCACGATGCCCAGCCCGATCAGACCCAAAGCCAGCTTGCGAAACATGGTCATCGTCATTCCCTCTCTCAATCGCGCGATTTCAGGGCCATGGCCAGATCGACCCGGTCCAGACGCCGCCGCACCATCAGCACCGCCCCCAACGCCGCCAGAAAAACCGCGAGTGCAGAAAGCGCATAGGTCCGGCGGCTCAGATGGAAGGGCACCTGCATCATGTCGGTCGAAATCGCCCCGGCCATCCCTTGCGCCAGAAACACCCCCAGCACCCAGCCTGCGGGAATCGCCAGCATGGTCAGCAGCA
>JAFIEL010000254.1 GCA_020832585.1 Natronohydrobacter sp.
GGGCGCAAGCTGGGATGACCCCGGCGAGATCCAGCACCAGCTTGCCCCGCAATTATTGGCGCTCTGCCAGAAATCCGCACGCGAGGATCAGGTCAGCAGCATTGTCCTTGGTGGTGGGCCGCTGGCCGGTCTGGCAGCAAGACTGCAATCACAGGTCGATGTGCCACTGATTGACGGGACGACAGCGGCCATCGCCACCTTGCGTGTGGCCCTTGATGGCACCCCGCAGGCCGAATTGACCCGTCCCCACCTGGCCCATAGCTGACATGACAGCGCCACCGCGCACCAGGCTGCATTTCGCATTGATCCTTGCAGCCCATGCGCTTGGGGCCATGTCCTTGCTGTCGGTGCTGACGGCAGGACCGCAGCTTGTCGCAGCACTGGGACTATCCGCGCTGCAACTGGGGGGATTGGCCAGCCTCTATTCAGCAGCCCTTGCCGCCGCGTCCCTGCCCGCTGGTCTGGTAACAGACCGGCTTGGCACGCGCGGCGCACTGACACTTTCGGCCCTTGCCATCGCGACCGGCCTTGCGCGCTGTGCAACGGCGGGCGGTTTTGCGCAGCTTGGGGCGGGGATCGCACTGTGCGGGGCGGGATACGGGTTGATCAACCCCGCTGCAGGGCGGGCAATCACGCTATGGTTTACCCCGAAATGGCGCACGACGCTTCTCAGCCTGAAACAGACGGGCGTCCCGGCGGGGGCCGCCTTGGGCAGCCTGACAGCACTCCTTGGCCCGGCTTTCGGCTGGCAGGCGGGGATTGCCTGCGCGGCAGCGATTGCACTTGTCGCAGGCCTGATGTTTGCGCTGTTCCTGCCGACCGAGACCCAACAGCCCCCGCCAGACACGCAGCGCAAGACCAGATTGACCGAAGTGCTGACCTTGCCCGGCCTTGCCCGCGCCAATCTGGTTGCGGGGCTGACGAACGGGATACAATTCGCCCTATGGGCCCACCTGCCCGCAATGCTGCAACTGTCCTTTGGCACCGGTGCCGCCGTGCTTGGCCTGAGCCTTGCAGCGCTCCATCTTGGCACCTTTCTGGGGCGCGTGGTCTGGGGCGCGCTGACCGACAGGCTGTTGCAGGGCAATGCCGCGCGCGGCTTGTGGCTGCTTTGCGTGATGGCGCTGGCGGGGGCGGCGGCACTTGGGGCCATCGCGCTGGTGGCCAGCCCGCTCATGGCTGTGATCGCCTGCTTCATCCTGGGCTTCACCGCCTGCGCGGCAGTCGGGTTGCATGTCGCCCTGACCGCCCGGATCGCGCCGGATCATCTGTTGGGCGGCGCGATGGGTTACACGATGCTGTTCACCAATCTTGGCGGCATCATCGTGCCTGTCGTGCTTGGTGTTGCAGTCTCTCTGACCGGGGTCGGCGGCGCCGGGGTGGTCCTTGCCATCTTGCTGGTGCTCGCTCTTGCCTTGCTGCACAGGTTTCGGTGACTTCTACCCCACCGGCTTGCGCAACTCACCTGCACAGGGTCCGGATATTTTCCCGCCGGTTCATCCCGCCACAGGCCCGGATACGCAACCCCGGACCTATCGATCCTGCCACTGCGGCGCGCGTTTCTCGATGAATGCCCCTATGCCCTCCGTGGCATCATGGGCCAGCATGTTCTCGACCATCACCTGACTGGCATAATCATAGGCATCGGAAAGCGGCATCTCGCGCTGAGCATAAAAGGCGCGTTTTCCCGTGGCCAATGTCATGCTGGATTTCGACGCGATCTTGCGGGCCATGTCCATCACCGTCGCGGTCAGATCCGCGGCGGGGACAGCGTGGTTCACAAGCCCCATCTCTGCCGCGCGAGGGGCCTCGATCATGTCGCCGGTGAGCAGCATTTCCATCGCATGCTTGTTCGCGACATTGCGCGACAAGGCCACCATCGGGGTCGAACAGAACAGCCCGATATGCACGCCCGGCGTGCTGAACCGCGCGGTCTCTGCCGCAATGGCCAGATCACAGCTTGCCACCAGTTGACAGCCCGCCGCTGTGGCCACGCCAGTCACTTCGGCGATCACGGGCTTGGGGCAGTTGACGATCCCTTGCATGACGCCTGCGCATTGCGCCATCACTTGCGCGAAATACGCGCGCCCCCCGTCAGACCCCGCGCGCCCGGCGGTCATTTCCTTCAGGTCATGGCCTGCGCAGAAAGCCGGGCCATTGGCGGCAAGGACAATCACTCGCACGGCACTATCCTCGCCCGCCACAGCAAAAGCCGCGCCCAATTCCGACAGCATCGCCTCGGACAAGGCATTGCGCCGCGCGACATCGTTCAGGGTCAGGCGCAGGATGCCATCGGCTGACAGTTCGCGCAGCACGATCTCCGCTTCAAAAGTCATGGGCGCGGCCCTTTTCGGTGTTCAGTTGACATTGATTTCCACACTCTCGGCCAGCGTATTGGCAATGAAGCAGTAGCGATGCGCCCGCGCCTGCATGTCGCCAAGTTGCGCATCACTGACCGAAAAGCCCGTGTCAAAACGCACCACCGGGTTCAGGTCGATCCGCGTGACCGACATCTGCCCTTGCGGGTTCTTGCCCAGATGCGCCTCGGCATAGTCATGATAGCTGGCCACAGGCCAGCCCGCCTTGGCGCAGAGCGCCAAGAAGGTCATCATGTGGCAGCTAGACAGCGCCGCCGCGAGCGCCTGTTCGGGGTTGGTGTGGTCCGGATCGCCGCCCCAGTCCGGGGCGGCATCCACTTGCAGCTCATGGCTGCGGTTATACTGCACCAGATGCGCGTTCGAGAACTTGCCCGTTTCCAAGGCAGGTTCCGCGCGTTGCCAATGCAATTCGACGGCCAGCGCAGACATTCACGCCCCGCTTACGCTGAAATCTGCGCAGGATCAGCCGCACCCGTGGCAGCTATGCTTTTGCGCGGATCAAAAAACGGGCGCTCCACGACCGTCGCGGTGGTCTCGCCTGAATGGGTGATGACCTGCAAACCAGTGCCAAGCTCGGCAGCCTGGATCGCGACCATGGCAAGGGCGATGTTCTTCTTCAGGCGCGGCGAATAGATGGCCGATGTCACCTTGCCCACAGCCGCGCCGTCATGGTGGAGTGTCCAGAAGCTTGTATTCGGCCCCGAAAGCGGATCACCGTCGATGATCAGCCCGACCTGCTTGCGCGTGATCCCGTTGTCGCGGATGCGCTGCAGGGCGAATTTGCCGATGAAATCCGCCTCCATGTCCAGATTGACCAGACGATCCAGCCCCAGCTCGAACGGATTGGTGTGAATATCGGCATCGGCATGATAGGACAGCATCCCGCCTTCGATCCGCCGGATGCTCGATGTATGGCCAGGCTTCAGCCCGAAGGCCATGCCCACCGCCATGATCCGCTCCCAGAGCGCATCGCCATAGGCCCCATCGCGCAGGTAAAGCTCATAGCCCAGCTCGCTTGACCAGCCCGTGCGCGACACGATCAGCGGGATACCGTCCAGTTCCATCTCGCGGTGCCAGTAGTAACGCAAATCGAGGATTTCGTCGCCAAACAGCGCCTGCATGATCTCACCCGATCTGGGGCCCTGCAACTGCAGGGGCGAGACATCCGGCTCGGAAATCGACACCTGCAGGCCGGAATGTACGGCAACCCCTTGCGCCCAGAGCAGGATATCGCTGTCGGCCAGCGACAGCCAGAAATGGTCTTCGGCCAGTTTCAGCAGGATCGGATCATTCAGAATCCCGCCCTCGGCATTGGTGATCAGGACATATTTGCACTGCCCCACGGCCATTTTCGACAGATCGCGCGGGGTCAGCATCTGCACGAAACGCGCAGCATCAGGCCCTGTGATTTCCACCTGCCGCTCGACGCCCACATCGCACAGGATGGCCGTGTTCACGAGGTTCCAGAAATTCTGCTCGGGGTCGCCAAAGTCGCGCGGGATATACATGTGATTATAGACCGAAAACCCCTGCGCCCCCCAGCGCACGGTTGCGTCGAAATAGGGCGATTTGCGGATCTGCGTGCCAAAGCCGAAGTCTTGCATCGTGTTCATGTGGTCCACCCTTGTCTGCGGCTTTGGCCTCGCCAGCTACCGCGGTTCCTCTGGGACAAGGTGATAGCGCCAAAGCTGCGCAAGAATGGACCGAAAACCAACCCGTTTACGGACTGAGCGGGCTTGGATTTTCACAAAAACAGACCGTTTGGACTGGCAAGCCTATCGCCTGCGATGGGCCGCCAGTTTGGCCAGGTTGGGCTGCTCGGCCTTGATCAGGCGGGTCGCGAAATAGGTCATGTAGCGATCGATCGCCAGATCCGCCGCCAGCAAATCCTCCATCACCTCCTGAAAGCTCGCAAGGCTGGGCGTGACGACCGTCATCACATAGTCAAGCCCCCCGCCCGTTGCGACGCAGTTGATGATTTCATCCACCGATTTGATATGGGTCTCGAACCGGTCGAAATCGATCTTCCGGTGCGAGTTCAGGGACACCGTCACGACCACACGGGTTGCATCCAGAACCCGGTCCAGCGCGATATCGGCATGATAGCCGCGGATATAGCCCGCTTCGCGCAGCCGCGCCAAGCGCGCCCAGCATGGGGTCGGAGAGAGGTTCACGATTTCGGCCAGCCGGGTCTTGCTCAATTGCCCATGACGCTGGACAGCGCTCAGAATCCGAATGTCAGTCGGATCGAGCCCTTGTCGTGCTCCCATATACACCCACCCCGCAGACTGACCTATACACGAGTCACTTCGAAAAGGACGACACCGGTTTCCCTGACGGATATAGGACAGCGCACATGTCCGACAGAGCGGGTTTGCGACACATTTGGGGGCCGCAGCGTCAGAATGTCTTTGCGCGCTCTGGCAGCCGGCGGCCTGTGCCGCTGGCTGCTCAGGCAATGCTGACAGCGCACACCCCCCGACCCGTTCCGCGCCTCAAATCCGGACCGCGAAGATGGCCCCTGCTCACGCTTGCAGGTAGCCCTGTGGATTGGCCGATTGCCAGTTCCACGTCGTCCGGCACATGCTGTCAATGTCATGCGTGGCGTTCCAACCCAGCAGGCGCGCGGCCTTGTCCACAGCCGCCAGCATCCGCGCCACATCGCCATCGCGGCGTGGTCCGATCTTGCACGGGACTGCACGTCCAGAAGCACGCTCGAAAGCTTTCACCATTTCAAGCACTGTGGCCCCTCGTCCCGTCCCGACATTGATCGCCTCACACCCGGTGACGGCCGCGGCAAACTCGATGGCCGCAAGATGCGCCCGCGCGAGGTCATCGACATGGATGTAATCGCGCTCTCCGGTTCCATCGCGCGTGTCATAATCATCGCCAAAGACATTCAGATGCTGCAATCGCCCGACTGCCACCTGCGCGATATATGGAACCAGATTGTTTGGAATACCATTCGGGTCTTCACCAATACGACCAGACGCATCAGCCCCCACCGGATTGAAATAGCGCAGCAATACAGCACTTGCATCTTGGCGCGACGCCACCCAGTCGCGCATGATCTCTTCAATGAAGTACTTCGTACGCCCGTAAGGGTTGGTCGGTTGCAATGGGTGATGCTCGTCAAAAGGCAGGTATCTGGCCTCGCCATAGACCGTTGCCGAAGAGGAAAACACGATCCTGCGGCAGTCGTGCCGCTGCATTGCCTTCAAGAGTTCAATGGAACCGGACACGTTCTGGGCATAATATTCAAGGGGCGTTTCATGGGAGTCACCGACAGCCTTGAGACCTGCGAAATGAATGACTGCTTCAGGCCTGAACGCGCGAAAGGCCGTGTCCAGTCGCGTTCCATCCTGAATGTCACCTTCGCATATCTCAAAATCCGCATTCGCGAGTTGCTTCACCCGTTTCAGAGCTTCAGGGGTGCTGTTCGAAAAGTTGTCAAGAACCAGAACCTCATGCGGTTTTCGCAGAAGCTGCAGCAAGGTGTGGCTGCCGATGTATCCAGCGCCACCGGTCACAAGAATCCGCATGAATTCCACCTTTCTCGTTTCATCGTCACCCGACCTGGGCAGACTCTGCGGCCGGTCGACTGCAGTCATCTCGCTCAACCGAAAACTGTCTTACCTTGCCTGCGCCCGCAAGTGCACAAGGATTAGATCAACGTTAGCAGGAAGTTCTCAGCAAAACGAAGAGCGTTCTTCGATCTGGGGCGCACCGGGGCATGGGTCCACCACGTCGATCTTGTCCCATGAACGCATTGCTCCGCAGATCGCGTGCGCAAGCGACAGGCGCGTGCCTGCCGCTCGGCGCGCCCGTGATCTTCGCCTGTCAGCGTGACCCGGTCGCATCCTCCGGGATGGAAAGCTTGGTGCCATACGGCACCAACGGTGCAACAAGTTCCAGGAATTCCGGGGTTCCGCAGGCAAAGCGCAGCTTGCCGCGCAAATCGGTGCTGGCCCAATCCACAGTAGATCGGATCCCGATCTGGTTCAGTATGGGCAGAGCCGCCATCAGATCCCAGCTCGATTCCCCTGTGCCGATGTAACCATCGACCTCGCCACGCGCGACTTCAGCCAACGACATCGTCGCGGAACCGCAACAGCGAAACGTCATTCCGGCGTCTTCCATGATGAAGCGCAGCGTTGCGAGACGCTCCTCCACCGGGATAACGGGATGAAAACCCACCCCGCATGAAGCTTTGCCCCGGTCCATTCCCTGCCGCACCGGCAGTTCTGCGTCATTGCGGGTCGCGGCGATCCCGTCGCCGCCCGCAAACAACTCGTCGCGGGCCGGGGCGTAGAACACCCCGAAAACTGGACGGCTTTGTTCGTGCAACCCGATAGAGATAGCCCATTGATCATTGCCGCGCACGAAATTGAATGTGCCGTCAATCGGATCAATCACCCAGAGCCGCCCGGATGTTCCCTCATGCGCGGCACCTTCTTCGCCGAATACACCATCATCCGGGAAGATGTTGCGCAAGCGGGCGGTCAGAAAGGCCTCTACGTCCTTGTCGGCCTGCGTGACCAGGTCGAGATGGCCTTTTGACTCGACAGTCTCGGCGCTGATCTTGCGGAAGTAGCTCAGGGCGACAGAACCTGCCTCTCGGGCCAGAGAAGTGATGATCGGGGCGATTTCGGTCAGGGAAAGCTGTGTCACAGTTCGACATACCTGCTGTGGATCGTGACAGCGCCAGGGCCGTCAATCTTGTGGAGGAAGTAACGATAAGGCTCTTTTGTCGCCCCCGGTTCATCGGCACCGGCAACAAGCTGCAATTCATGCTGAAAGACCGGGCTGCCCCCTGTCGCGCAGAATTTCCCCTGCCAAAGCGCCTGAAACGGGCGATGGATATGACCCGCAAGGATCCGCAAGGCCCCGTCATAGCCCGCGATCAGGGCGCCAAACTCTTCACGTCCGGTGCCAAGTGCCATCGCATCAAGTGAGTCGACGCAAGATGGAAACGCGGGATGATGCATCAGGATCAGCGTCAGTTCCGGAATGGGCCGTTCCAGTCGTGCCGCGATCCAGTCCAACTGCGGGCCGGTCAATTCGCCTTCGACATGCCCCTCTTTCACGGTGTCCAGCGCAAGGACACGGATACCGCGGATCCACTTTTCGTAATGCAGTGTCGGACCTGCGCCAAACGGAAGTTCAGCATCAAAGGCCGCGCGCAGACCTGCCCGCCTGTCATGGTTGCCCGGCACGACCAGAACCGGCATCTTGAGCGGTGCCAGGATGTCCCGCAGAAGCGCATAATCGTCAGCCGAACCGCCATCGGTCAGATCGCCCGTGAACATGACGGCGTCGATCTGTGGTGTGAATGCGGCCAGATCGGCCACAATCTTGCGCGCGACATGGGCGGCATCCAGCCGCACGAGCGATGTTTCGGGCCTGTCCGCAAAGACGTGAAAATCGGATATATGGGCGATGAGCATCTTGTGCCTCTGTGCGGGCGTCAACGAATTCCCGAGCGCATGAAGCTCTGGACGAATTGGCGCTGGAAGATCAGGAAGGCGATCAGCAAGGGGCTGACCGACAGCAATGTTGCGGCCGTGACAGTGGGCCAGTCGATGCCCTGCTCGACCGTCGAAAAGACTTGCAGGCCAACAGTGATCGGGCGCGTGGTGGCCGAATTGGTCACGACAAGCGGCCACAGGAAATTGTTCCAGTGATAGGCGACCATGACCAGCCCATAGGCCAGATAGGTGGACTTCGAGAGCGGCACATAGACGCGCCACAGGATTGTCAGCGGCCCGGCCCCTTCCATCCGCGCCGCTTCGTCCATTTCCTTGGGGACACTCTTGAATGCCTGGCGGAACAGGAAGATACCGAACGCCGATGCCAGATAGGGCAAAGCGATGGCCGGGATCGTGTCGATCAGGCCCATGCTGGAAATGGTCGCATAATTCCGCACCAGCAGCACTTCGGGCATGACCATCATCTGCACCAGAACGACCATGAAAATCCAGTCGGAACCCCGGAACGGGAATACGGCAAATGCGTAGGCCGCCAAGGTACAGATCACGAATTGCGAGATGACCACGAACGTCACCAGCATGAAGGTATTCAGGAAATACCGGTCAAACGGTGCCGCATTCCAGACGCGGATGAAGTTTTCCAGCGTCAGGGGCGAAAAAAGATCGAAGCGCCCGACATAGCTGGGTGGGTGCACAGCCGTCCAGATTGCGAACAGAAGCGGCAGGATCCAGAACAGGGCCAGACTCCAGGCAAGCAGGTTGACGGCAAGCTCGGTGCCTTTGGATGCGCGATTGTTGCTCATCTGTAGTGAATCCTCTTGTCAAGAAACCCGAACTGGAACAGCGCAATCAGACCCAGAAGAACCAGCATCACCACACTCAGCGCAGCGGCATAGGCTGTATCCCAGAAGTTGAAGGCAACCTGATAGATGTAGTGCAGCAGAAGTTGTGTTGAGTTGTTCGGCCCCCCGCGCGTCAGCGCGATCACATGGTCCACCAACCGAAAGGCTTCGATCACGGCATTGATCAGGATGAACAGCGTTGTCGGCATCATCAGCGGCAGGATCACACGGCGCAAACGCTGGAAATAATTGGCCCCTTCCAGGGTCGCGGCCTCCAGCAAGGTTGGCGGGATCTGTTGCAGCGCGGCCAGATAGAAGATCATGAAAAACCCGGCCAGTTTCCAGATCGTGATGACGATCAGCGCCCAGAGCGCAGTGCTCGACTGCCCCAGCCAATTGGTGCCACCCCAGCCGAACAGTCGCAGGAACTGATCGATCAGGCCATAATCCGGGGTGTAAAAGAACATCCAGATATTGGCCACCGCGATCATCGGCAGGATCGTTGGGGTGAAATAGGCCAGCCGGACAAAACCCCGCCCCTTGATACGGGCATTGACCAGCAAAGCCATGGCCAGGGCCAGCCCCATCGACACCGGGATCACGACGGCGGCGTAGATCAGGTTGTTGATAAAGGCGCGGTGGAAGACAGGATCGGCCACCATGCGCTCGAAATTTCCGGTCCCCACGAACGCGGCAGGGCGCCGGCCCCGTGGGGTCGAATAGACACTGTCGATCAGAGTTGCGACCGTGGGGTAGAATGTGAACGCGATCAGAAGCACCGCTGCCGGAAACAACAGCGCGAAACTGATGAGGAAATTGCGCGACATTTTCATTTTCGGAAACCCCACGGTCTTTGTTTGCGCGTCAGTTACGATAGACGGTCAGGATACGATCCGCCTCGGCCTGTGCGTCGCGCATGGCTTGTTCCGGGGTCTTGTCACCGGTCAGAGCTGCCTGGATGCCGGTATTCAAGACCTGGTTGATCCGCGCAGCTTCAAAAGTCGAGATTTCCGGCACGGAATCGGGGATCTGCAAGCGGGCGACCTCTGCTTGCGGCACTTCGGCGACGAAGTTGCGCAGGGTCTCGGTCTCCCAGGAATCGTCTCGCGGCGCAACATAACCTGTTTGCACACCCCAATCGGCCAGCAATTCAGCCGAGGTCATGAATTTCGTGAACTCAAACGCGGCCTTTTGCTGCTCTTCCGTTGCCCCGGAGAAGATATAGAGGTTTCCACCCCCAAGCACCGAGGCTGGTTCCGGATTGCCCGGATAGGGGGCCACACCGAATTCAAACGTGGCATTGGTGCGGATATTGCCCAGATTGCCGGTCGTATGCCATGCCATCGCAAGGCGGCCTTGAAGGAAATCACTGGGCGTCGTTCCCCATTCCAGAATACCGGGCGGCTGGATACCGTGTTCATTGCTCAGATCGACAAAGAACTGTAGCGCACCGATGACTTCGGGTGTGTCGAAGAAGGTATGCAGACCGTCCTCGCTCGACAACTGCCCGCCATTTTGCGCGACCAATGCCCCGAACAGCCAGTGCACGGCGTTCATGCTGCTGGGAATGCCCAGACCATATTGGGTGACATTGCCAGAGGCATCGCGGATCGTCAGCGCTTTGCCGAATTCCACCATCTCGTCCCAGGTCCGTGGCGGCTGGTTCGGATCAAGGCCCGCCGCAGCGAACAGATCCTTGTTGTAATACATCACCGCGGTCGAACGCTGGAACGGCACCGACCACAGATGACCGTCAACCTGCGCGGATGCCAGATAGGCAGGCATGAAACCGTCAAGCCATGCGCGATCTTCATCTGTGCTGATGAAGGTGTCGATGGGCTGAACCACGTCTTCGTCAATCAGGGTATAGATATCGGTTGCCAGCAACACAGCCACAGTGGGCGGGTTGCCACTGCGCGCGGCGGTCAGGGCGCGTGTGGTGGTTTCCGTGTAGTTGCCCGAAAAGATCGCCTCGACGCGAATATCCGGGTTCTGGGCGTGAAAATCGGCAACATAGCCGTCGACCACATCGGTCAGCGGCCCGCCAACCTGCACAGGGTAGAAGAATGTGATATTGGTCTGTGCAAAGGCAGGCGACAGGGCAAGCAAGGTCACACCGACACTGCCGAGCAGTGTCTGTTTAACTGAAGTCCACTTCATGGTTTTTCCTCACGCTGGTTGGAGTTGCACCCAATCGGGTTGAGCCACGGCAGCTTCCTGCCGAAGCCCGGTTTCTGCATCGAACAGGTGAAGCGCATCCGCGTTCCACCCCAGGTGCAGTGTCGCGCCCGGCACTATTGCAGGACGCCCTTGCAGACGGACGGCGCATTGCACCCCCTCCACGTCAACGGAAAGAACCGAGTCAGCGCCAAAATACTCGGCATGCGTGACCCGACCCGGCAGACCCCGTTCGACCAGAAAAATTTCCTCTGGCCGCAGTCCAACCTTGAACTTGCCGTCAATGGTCATGCCACAAGCTTTGAATGCGCCCACATCAAGAATATTCATCGGCGGCGCACCAATGAATTTGGCAACAAAGGTGGATGCCGGGCGCGAATACAGCACTTCGGGCGTGTCGAATTGTTCGATCCGGCCATTGCGGAGCAACGCGACACGATCCGCCATGCTCATGGCTTCTGTTTGATCGTGGGTGACAAAAATCATCGTGATCCCGAGCCTGCGCTGCAGAGAGCGGATCTCGTTGCGCATCTCTGCGCGCAGCGACGCATCAAGGTTGGACAATGGTTCATCCAGCAAGCAGACAGGCGCCGATGCAATCAAGGCACGCCCCAGGGCCACGCGCTGCTGCTGCCCGCCCGACAGTTGAGAGGGACGCCGATCCAGCAGGTCCTTCAACCCCAGAAGCGGCGCAACCCGCGCAAGCTTTTCGGACTGACTCTTGCGGGATTCGCCGCGGACCGACAGCCCGAAGGTGATATTGTCAGCCACCGTCAGGTGCGGGAACAGCGCATAGGACTGGAACACCATGGAAATACCGCGCTTTGCGGATGGCAAATTCGTGATCTGCTTGCCATCCAGCAGTATTTCGCCAGAGCTGGCATCTTCAAGACCGGCAATCAAACGCAACGTTGTGGATTTGCCGCACCCGGACGGGCCCAGCAATGCGATGAACTCGCCTTCCCGCGTTTCCAGATCCAGATCTCGCACGACATGCGTGTCGCCCCAGAACTTGTTCAGACCACGAATTGTCAGGACGGACATGGCGCTTTCCTTACGCGAACACGATTTTTTTCTGGAGCGATTCTGGCGCTGCTGATGCAAGCTGTCGTGTTCCGGCATCCGTGATGATCAGATCCACGTCATCCAACGACGAGATGACCGACATCGCGCTTTTCGAGAATTTCGAATGATCCGCAAGCACGATCACCTTCTGAGCGATTCCGATCATTTCGCGCTGCACTGCGGCGACATCTGGTGTTGCCACATTGATCCGCGCCCGCCCCAGATCGACGGAGGATACTGACAGGAACAGCTTGTCCACGTTGAAACGGCTGATTGCTTCGGTCGCGATCGGACCGATCATGCTGTGGTTCATGTTGCAATATTCCCCGCCAGTCACATACAGGCTGCGCACGTCCGCCGCGCTCAGACATGATGCAATATCAATGCCGTTTGTAACAAACGTAAGACTCGCACGATGCGAAAGTTGCCGGGCAAGTTGCAGCGTTGTTGTCCCGGCATCGATGAAGACAACATCGCCATCCTGAACCAATTCCGCCGCAATCTTCGCAATTCTTAGCTTTTCAGCGGAGTTTTGCACCATGCGCTCGGCATTCGAGTACTCCTGGACCACCTGGCCGATGGGCAAGGCGCCGCCATGTGTTCGCCGGATCAAGCCGCGTGCTTCGAGATCAACAAGATCACGCCGTATGGTCGCTTCAGATACGCCAAGGTAAGTTTGCAGATCCTGTGTATCCGCATAAGTCCGCGCCTGAAGGCGCTCCAACAGACGCGCCTGACGCTTCGATGTCAAGGAAATCGCCTTTCCGCCCGGCATGCTCGTCGACCTCCCCATCGAATCACATGATTAAATGTTAATCACAGTTTGAATGATCTGTCATGAAGTTTTTCGATCATTTGATCGTTATTGATCAAGTTGCCAATCGCAATGCCAAATCTGGTAACGCCCGGAAGCACGGCCATTGCAAGACTGCGCGCCTGTGTGCACTGATTGCCCTCGGCCTGCCCAAACACGATATGCCGATGGGTTGCTCCGAGGTAACTCTCGCCCATTTCACACCGTCGATCAGCCTTCATCATCGCAGCTCTGACCGCGTGCGTGGTGGTGGCGCATCGCCGGGATTTTCATCCCCCGGATAAAAATCTGATCCGGCTGATGCGTGACGAACTTGTCCCATAGTGCTCCCTTCCATTCGTGGGAAAGGATCGCACCATCAAACCGGGGGATCGAACCCCAGGACCCGCTCTCCTGAAACAGGCAATAGCATTCGTGTGCGCTGCAAACTCACACGAAAATGGCTTGAGTCAGCTTGCGATCCATCAAGACGTGACCAAGCGCTTCTCCATGTGGGGCGCTTCGTGGGGCAAAGCGCCAAAAGGCAAATTTTCCCCAGTAAAATCAATGATAGGTGGCGGAGACGATGGAATTCGACAAAAAGACAGACAGAAAGACACAACAGAAAAAACCGATCAAAAACAAGATGTTGTGAGAAAGACAACAACACACACAAGACGCACAGCGGGGCAGACACCGAGCAAAAACCGAGCAAAAAACCGCTTGAGAAAGACCCGCCACCCCGCCATGATGGGGGAGACATTGGCACACACAGGCGGACACATGAAGATTTACAGGCGGGGCAAAAAAGGGCTTTTCTGTTTGCGACTATGGATCCCCGAACACTACCGAGAGATCGAGCCACGGCGGGATCTGTTTTTGACCCTACGCACAACAGACGAAGCGGAGGCACACCGCCGAGCCGTTGAGACGCGGGACGGCATTTTTGCAGACCTTGACCGCCGTCTTTCCGCCCGCCTTGCAACCGAGGGGACGGCGGCACACTACGACAGGATCCGAGACATCGCCACAGCCCATGGCCATCATTACAAGACCAGCGAACAGATCGCAGAGGGGCCAATCGAAGACCTGATCTCACGCGTTTTGACATTGAAAAAGACAGACCCAAAAGCAGAGAGCAAAGAGACCACCGCCGCCTTGTTGGGAGGGGTGGAGCCGCCCAAAGTGATGATCTCTACCTTGTTTGCGGAGTATGAAAAGATCGCAACAGAAGAGATCGCCGGCAAGACCCCCGACGCAATCCGCAGATGGAGAAACCCACGCCTGAAAGCCGCCGCCAATTTTGTGAAGGCGGTGGGAGACCGCCCCGTTTTGGACATAACCCGAGATGAAGCCTTGGACTTTCGCGGCTGGTGGTTGGACCGTTTGACAGACCCCGAAGAGGCCGCAGGAAGCCCAGGCACGGCCAACAAAGACATGATCCACCTTGGGGGCATGATTGGGAAATTGTGCAGATTCAAAAGATGGACAGACCCCCGCGTGTTTGCAGGCCTTGCCCTGAAAGAGAAGAGCGGCAGAGCGATCCCGCCGTTTGATAACGAATGGATCGCCGCCACCCTGATGTGTGAAAACCCGATCCCCGAGTTGGACAGGGAAGCCTTGGACGTTTTGCTAGTGATGGTGAACACAGGGGCGAGACCGAGCGAGATCCACGGCCTCACAGCCGAAGACATACGGCTAGACACACCGATCCCTTTCATTGACATAAACGACAAACACCGCACACTGAAAACCGAAGCGAGCAAGCGAAAGATCCCCTTGTGGGGGGTTGCCTTGGAGGCCATGAAACGGCGGCCTGATGGGTTCCCCACATACAGAGGGCGGGACCTATGGAGCACAATCACCAACCGCACAATTCGAAACACAGGCCTTTTCCCAACGCCCGACCACCGAGCCTACAGCCTACGCCACTCATTTGAAGACCGCATGATCGCAGAGGAGATCCCAGAGAGGATCGCGGCGGACATGATGGGCCACACGATACGCCGTGAAAGGTATGGCAAAGGGGCAAGCCTTGAGAAAAAACTGGAAGTGATCCAACGCATAGCGATCACGCCCACCCGATAACCTGAAAGCACACCAACGCCATGGCCACAGGCCGCGTGGAGGTTATCGAAAGGAGAAAGAAAAAGACCCCCGCACGGCGGCGGGGGCAAGGACAGGTGAAGCGAAAAACATAGGGACGAAAACAGAAAAAGACAAACCCCCGAACGGGGGCAAGGGGGAACAGGACAGGCGGCCAAAGGCCGCCCCTTTTCATTTGAACGACTGCAGAAAATCGCGATCCTTTTCACTCACAAAGCGGAGCAGATACGCCTCCAGCCTTTCCATCTTTTCCTTGTCTTTTTCTTTCTCAAACGCAGACAACAAAGCCGCCCCCAAGATTATTTTGCGACGAGCCAAAGCCCGCCTCTTTTCATCTTTCAAGCGGGCCGCAGCCGCCTGCAGTTGTGCCTCGAGTTGGGCTTTTCTCTTTTCCAGTTTTGAAACGCTTTTTGACATCATGGCCTCATCATTTTTTTCTTTCTCAAAACGAGATGGGGCCTTTTTTTGGCAACCGCCAAACACAGGCCACACCTGATTTGGACATGGCCAGCGAAGCAGGCCGCCCCGACAAATTGAGCGTAGCGAAATATGGAAGGGCGCACTTATGCAAACCAAGGTTTGCGGCGGCCAAAGGCCACCTGTGCGCCCTCACGCTACCGCTCCGGGAGGGGCGACCTTGCCAGGCCGCAAAAACACGAACGACAAAGACAAAAACGAATGACAAAAAGCCACGCCGCCAACCATCACAGCATACAAACGATCCAGCGATCCGCAGGGCGATCATCTGTTGCGGCGGCGGCATACAGACACAACGCACGCATGACAGATGATCGCACGGGATTGACACACGACTTCAGACGAAAAGGCGACCTCATCGCCGAAGGGGTGATCGGCTGGACCGACACCCCCGAAACGCTATGGAACGCCGCAGAACAGGCAGAGAATCGCAAGAATTCAATCACCGCACGGGAGATCGTTTTGGCCTTGCCCCACGAGTTGGACACGGCCACACAAGAGAGGCTGATCCGCGGCCATTGCCTGATGTTGCGGGACCGCTACGGGGTCGCCTGCAGTTGGGTTATTCACGACCCTGAAAAGGGGCCAAACAGGAACAAGCACGCCCACATCATGATGACCTCCAGAGAGGTGAACGCGGCGGGCGAGTTTGGCAAGAAGACCCGCGTTTTGGACGACCGCAAAACAGGATCGGCAGAGTTTGAACACATGCGGGAAGCATGGGCAAAGCGAGCCAACGCGGCATTGAAAAAGGCGGGCGTGAAAGAGATGATCGACCACAGATCGCACGCACGCAGAGCGGAAGCAGGAGAAGCCCCACCGCAGGAAAAACAAAGACACATGGGGCCACGCCTCACCGCCATCGCCCGCAAGCACGAAGCCGCCGCAGAGCAAGCCAGAGCACAGGGCAAGCCCGAGCCAATCGCCCCACGCTTTTTGAAAGAGGCGAAGCGGATCCGAGTCCGAAACGCGGCATTGTGGGGACTGTTTGACGCACACAAAACAGCACAGAGAGCAGCGAACACAGACGGCAAGATCGAAGACAGAGGGGACGGCATGGAAGCCCAGGCCATTGAAGAAACCACCGCCTTGTTTGAGGCGGCCATGGCCTCACCTCTTTTTGTCTTTCGACTTGAAGACCGCAGACGCAGAGAGAAAGAAAGACAGAGACAGAGAGAGCAAGCGGCACGGCAAAGGCCGACCCAGCGACCGCCACAGAGACCACAGGGCGGCGGGGTTGTGCAGTTGAAGCACACAGGACAGGAGCGGCCACACATCGCCCCACACGCCACGCCAGAGCCTACGCCCACGGCACAGGCAAAGAGGGAGAATGTGATCCCCTTGTTTGAACACAAAGCACAGCCCCAAGGGTTGGGACTTGTTGAGGCGTTGAAGAAGGGACTAGCCGAACAGGAGCCAGCGAGGCCGAAACCAAAGGCCAAGCCCCGCACACGCAAGGCCAAGACAGACCCACAACAGCCAGGCCTTTTTGACAAGGTTTTGTCTTTCTTTACGCCGCCCAAGCCAGAGCCAGAAAGACAGACAGAACAGGACAGGGAGGGGCCGAAGCCTTGGCAACGGGTGGAGACACCCACGAAGCCACCAGAGCCACCACAGCGGCCACAGAAGCGGCCAGCGGAGCCACAGGCACGGACAACCACGCCGCAACCACAGAGCAGGCACACAGACGAAGAGAGGGCGGCCATCATCGCCGAGGCCGCACGGGCCATGTTGCCAAAAGATGGAGAGAAGCCACGGCACACGCCGCCACACTTACGAAGACCACCGCCCCCGCCAGTGTTGAAGCCCAGACGGGAACGGACACGAGGACCGCCACAGAGATGACAGAAGGCCCCACCAAACGGCGGGGCCTTTTCTTTTTGTCTTTCTTACAGTGTGGAGGGCTTACACACCGCCCCGCAGATGTATGACCGCAAAGAGACAAAGGCCGAAGGCCAGATGTTGAGAAGACAAGGGAACAAAACAAACATCACTCATCATAGCGAAGACGGCTGGAGCGTTTTCACTTGTGCAGACCGTGAAGCCATCATCACCAATATCCTCATCACGGAAGAGCAAAAAGGCCGCCCAGACTTCCGGCGAGTTGATAACCTCAAAATCATCATCTTCCCCCAGACGCTTGCGGGCGGAATCGAGGGCGAAGCACAGGCCGGGGAATGTTGCGAGCATTGCAGGCTTGAGGGGTTGAAAATCTACCATCACACGCCCCCCTCTTCCTCTTCCTCATCTTCGCCAGGCCACTCATAGGCCCAGCGGCTCGAGATGTTCTCAAAGGGATCCTCTTCCTCTTCCCACCCCGTGAAAGTTTGGGCGAAGAGTTGGATTTGTTCCTCACTGTATTGAAGACGCAGGGCTGCGAGTTGGGCGGGGGGATAGACGGCGGCGGGGTTGATGGGATGGTTTTTCATTGTGTGTTTTCCTTTCTTTTTGGGTTGATGGTTAGGCAGAGACGAGAGCACGGGCACGGGCCAGGGCATCCGTTTTTTGTGTGTGTTCATCGACAGCACGCTCGAGACGCAGGAAGGCGGCCAGAGAGGCGGGGCATTGTTGCGAAGCGGCCACGCGGGCGGCGTGTTCATAGGCAGAGAAAAGGGCTTGTGTGTTCATCGTCGATCCTTTATTGTTTGCATTTGATACCCTGCAGCAGCGGGGTGATCGGCAGGTGGGACACGCCTCCAGCCGAATCCAGCAAATCGAGCCAACACACCCCCTTGGTGTGATCCATACTCCACACCCTGAACATGATGGACACGAGCCAAGGCCTTGAGTCTGATCAGGTTTTCACACACAGGCCACCGAGAAAGAAAAACAGAACAGGAACAAAAGGCGGGCGAAGCCTTGCAACAGGCCGAGATCGGCACATCTTCCCCGCCCCCCGCAGGCATTGACCACCACACAGGCCGCCGCTTTTCCTCTTTCTTTCTGTTTTTGTTGGGTTTTTTTACAGTTTGGGCCAGCCATTGGTTGGTTGGTGGGTGGGTTTTCAAAATTTTCTGATCCAGAAAAGAGCACGGCCCCCGGCCTCACCCGTGATATGGACACCGCCCCAGGGGCCCCAAGACCTCACACATGGCAGGGCAGACCATCACATGCCGCAGGAGCGGCACACAGGCAGGAGACACACAGACAGACACAGAGCAGCGAGAAGCCCGCACAGGCCAGCACAGCGGCCAGAGGTTGCAAACATCGCCCCTCATCATCGCCCCCAGTTTTTACAACCCCCACGCCCAAGCGGCGGGGGGTTTTCCTTTTGTGTGTTTGTCTTTCGCCATCTGATCGGGGGGGTGTTGTTGTAAAAGGGGGTTTTCATTTTTTGAAACGAGAGAACGATCACGCCCCGCCCCCCACTATGTAGGGCCGCCCCCTTGTGGGACCCCCGCCGCATACACACACGCATGAACACAGGCACAGGGGACCCTTGAGAAGGGTATGGGTGTAATGCAGGGGGGGTAAGCGGAGGAAGATCCCCACACACGACAAAAAACAAACGCGTTGTCGCGTCGCATTGCACACGGAACGGAAACGAGGACAAAAAAACAACACACAGAGACAAAGCCCGATCGCAGCCCCCCCTGCATAACAGTGAAACGATCCACAGGGTCCCCGGCATTGATTGAGGGCATGAACAGGGGCAAGAGAAAAGCCCCCTTTTTCACCTGATGAAAAACATTTTCATTTTGGCATTGTGTGCGAGAGCGTCCCCCGCACCGGTCCCCGATCGGTCTTCCAAAGATAGACCCACCCCCCCCCATCATGCCCCAAATGTGCAGAGGAAAGCCCGCCAAAGGCGGGCAAACAGAGCAGGATCAGCAGGATCCAAGGCATTTTTGAACGGACAAAAAAGAATCCTAGAGCCATCCGTTTGTTTTTGTTTGTTTTTTTTCATCTGAAGGAAAACTTGGACGGATTTCAGAGGCTCCTCTAGAAAAACACCCCTTTCCTTGCGAATTCCCCCCTTTTTACATCTTTTTCAATTAATAGCCTATTTTTTTCCTAGTTTTCCTAGAGAGAGAGAAAGAGAAGGAAAAAGAGGGGTTTATCTGAAGGAAAAAAAACAAAAAAGATTCCTAGTCTTTCCTAGTTTTCCTGCAGTGTTTTCACATTTTCCCCGAGAAAGATACTTTTTCCAAGATTTATTTGCTTTTCTTTTGAAAGGGACACAGATCGCTCCTGAATCACGAAAGGAAGCGATCATGAACAACAAAGACATTTTCACATTGAAGCGGCCCCAATTCATGGGTTTGACTTCGCAAGCCATCGCCGCACAGGCAACGCTTGGAGAAAGAAACCAGCGAGGCAGAAAAGCAAGGGCCGCCATTGCCAAAGCGTTTGAGAGAAAAACTGTTCATTTGTTGAGAAACACTGCAGGCAGGATTTGCATTTTCACAGACGAGCAGATCCCCGACGATCTCAAAACAATGGGTTTGGTTTATGAATGCCAAGCCCTTGTGGAATGGGCAGACGACAGCGGGGCGATCATGCTGAAAAAAATCAAAACAGAAAAAGACATTTGAACGGCGACACATTGAAAGAGGACGACTCACATGGACGACATCACAAACATCATCAAAGAAGCAGAACAAAAAGCCCTCAAACTTTTTGGAGAGTTGAAAGAGCCAGAGCGAACAACGGCGATCTGTTCCCTTTTTGACGAAAACGACAGCGGAAACGCCGCCCGCCTTGTGCTGAGGCATGGCCACCGATTCCGATATGTTGAAGCCAACGACGGCGGAAACTGGAGAGCGTTTGACGGCAAGAGATGGATCGGCGGAAAAAGAGCCTTGGCAAGGATTGGCAACCTTGCAACGGACACCGCCCAGCACATCAAGAAAGAAACAAAGTTTTTGGCCCCAGGAAAAGACGCAACACAGGAAGAGATCGCACAAGCAGAAAGGCGAATCGCTTTTCGATACAAGCACGCCCTGAAAAGCGGAAACAATGCACAGGCCAAAGGCATGATCGACAAATCCAGCGGAGCGGTGATCGCAGATTTGGAAGAGTTTGACGACCCACAGAAAACCGCCTATTTGTTCAATGTTGCGAACGGCACGATCGACTTGAGAACGGGCAAGATGAAGCGACACGATCCCGAAGACAGGATCACCATGATCTCAAACATCACATTTGACCCACAAGCCAAATGCCCAGAATGGGATCGTTTTCTTTATTCCGTTTTGGAAGAAGACACGGAGATGAAGGCGTTTTTGGCAAGGTTGATCGGCTACACTCTACATGGCCACCAGCAGGAGGAGAATGTTGTTTTTATTTTGGGCAACGAGAAAGCCGAGAAGACAAACGGGAGCAACGGCAAAAGCAAACTGACAGAGGGGATCCGCCCCATTTTTGGGGAGTATGGCTGGACAGTCAAGCCCGCCCTGATTTGCAAAAACAAAAACAAGAACGACGAATCCAGCGACATCGCCGACCTTTTCCGAAAGAGGATCGCCATTGGCTCCGAATTCAAAGACACAGATGTTATTGAAGAGGACATTTTCAAGAGATCCACAGGCACAGACAAGATCAACGCCCGCAAGAAGTTTGGACATGCTTTTGAGTTTTACAGCACGGCCACCTTGTTCTATACAGCGAACAAGACACCCCGGATCGATTCCACAGACAACGGCGTTTTGAGGCGGCCCCTTTTCATACAGTTGGGGAGGGTGTTTTACAAAGAGCATGAACACCCCAACGGGATCCCAGAAGGCGGCCATGTTGCTGATCTCAAACTTGGAGAAAAACTGTTAGCAGAAAAGCAGGGGATCCTAGCATGGGCGATCAGGGGGGCTGTTGAGTATAACGCCGAAGGCCTGAAAACCCCCACAAAAGTGATGGAAGACAAACAGAGAAGAATGCAAGGATTTGACCCCTTGGAGGAATGGCTCGAGGTTTGTGTGGAGGTTGCAGACGGCTGGAAGACAAAACAGATCGACCTTTTCGAGTCCTTTCAAAACTTTTGTGAATTCAATGCAACCAAGGGGCAAAGAATGAGCCGCCAAGAGTTTGGGGACAGATTGGA
This sequence comes from Natronohydrobacter sp., assembly GCA_020832585.1. Classification (GTDB taxonomy): domain Bacteria; phylum Pseudomonadota; class Alphaproteobacteria; order Rhodobacterales; family Rhodobacteraceae; genus Roseinatronobacter. The sequence continues at coordinate 21,366 of JAFIEL010000254.1, forward strand.
TCGCAAGGGTTGGGAAGGAAAGAAGATCAGCGGCATGATCCAGCGGTTGGGCGTGAAACTGACACAACACGGCGAGCAATACGCAAAGAAGAACACGCCGATCATCACAGGGCAATCAGACAGGATCCAACACTTGCACCCCGTGAAATGATGATTTCCCGCATTTTTTTTGTTTTTTTTCCGCATATTTTTTTGTGAAAAGAAACAAAGGCCCTATGTTATACTGGAGCCGGGTGTTCGACAATGCAAGCAACGCCCCGCCAGCCCAAAGAGCTCAGAGTCGCCAAAAAAGATCTCACCCCCGCCGAGTCGCCACGGCGGGGGTTTTTCTTTTTGTTTCTGTTTTTCTCTACATCTTACAAAGACAGAAAGACAGAAAGGGCAAGACATGACCAAAGAGCAAATGATCACAATGATTGAAGAGGCGAAGCAAAGAGCCGAGCAAGAGATCCCCGACTTTTCAAGTTTTGATGAAGACAAGAAAGCAACGGCCATCTGTTCATTTTTCCCAGAGAGTCAAGACGGCAACCACGCCCGCCTCTTTTTGAGGTTTGGAGAGTTGATCTCTTTTGCACAAGCCCCTTGGGGATCCGAATGGTTGGCATATGATGGAAAGTGTTGGGTTGGAGGAGAAAAGGCCATAACCCTCATAGATGATATGTGCAAACAAACAGCGGCCAAGATTGTTGAAGAGATCCCGTTTCTGACAAACTGAAAACGTTTTTGTTTTTTTCTCAAAAGGCCCTATGTTGTTTTTAGGCCGGGTTTTCAAGACAACCAGAAAGCCACGCCGCAGAAAACAGGATCCTGACCCCCAGCCCTCACAGGTTGGGGGTTTTTCTTTTTGTCTTTTTCTCGAAAGGCCCCATGTTGTTTTTGATTCCCGCCGCACAGGCGGCTTAGAAGAAGATGGGAAACCTACCCCCTCAAAACTTCCCGCCGCATAGGCGGACGCCCCCAGCCTTTTGGTTGGGGGTTTTTCTTTTGGCACATCGCACAAGCCCCAGAAACGACGCAGGAGCGGCAAGAGGGGAGCAGATGAACACACACCCACAAACGCCCCAGAACGCCCCACACACGCCCCAGAGAAAGAAAGACAGACACACACAGGCCACCGCACAAGCAAGCCCCAAAGCAACACACAGCGGCGACCCTGAACGGGAAGAGGGAAGCGGCAACAGGACGCACAGAAACGCCCGCACAGGCCGATCCCCGCCCCAGACAGACAACCACACCCAAACGCCCACGATCCCCACCACATGGCCACCCCAGGAGCGGGGGACCCCTGAAGGGGCAAACGCAATGCAGGGGGACAGGCAGCGGCAGCCTTTCCGCGTAAAAAATTTTGAAAAAACCGACTTTACAACAACACCCCAATGAAAACAAAAGGCCTTTTTTGATTGGGCTTTTTTCAAAACCCATTGTTAGGTTGTGATCTTTTTTTCTTTCTCTTTTTTGGTTTTTTGTGTTCCGAAACATATTTGTGTTTGGAGCGGCGGGGATTGGCCCCACGCAACACTCAAAAGGGAATGAACACAATGGCAATCACAACAAACAACACAATGCACGAGATCGCAGGCTACAGGGTGGAGATGATGACAGGAAAGACCGGGGTTTTTGACATCAAGGTTTTTGAGATCGACGACAAAGGGGACGGCCATTTTTGCGGCTATGCAGAAATCAAGGTGAAAAACTACGAAACCACCGAAGGCCAGATCCTCAAAGGAATCATGGAAATGCGCGAACGCCAGGCAATGGCCGACGCCTGAAACAACACCCCGCCCACAAGGCGGGGCCATCACTCAAGCAACAGGAGAAAAAGAGAGATGAACACAACAGCACAAACAGAAATCACGCGGCCCCAGAATTTTCCGCGAGCCGTAAAGAGGTTTTTCAAAGTTGAGAGGATTGGAGGGGCTTATACTGTTTTGACAAGAAACAGCAAAACAGGCCCATGGCTGCAAGACTCACAACACGCAAAGCGGAAAGAGGCAGACGAAGCGGTGAGGCGGGCGAAGGCCGACGACTCCACGGAATGAAACCACCACCATTGAACAACAGACCCCGCCCCAAAGGCGGGGTTTTTTCTTTTGTGTGTGGGGCTTTTCTCTTTTTGTCTTTTTGGGTGTTGATCGATCAATGGGTTTTTGGGGGTTGATACAGCGGAAACAAACGACAGGCCGCCCCACCCTTATACCATGCCCAGGGGGCCAGGGTCCCCGCCACGTTTTGAAGAGATCGCACAGAAACCGCCCGGAAAGAAAAGACAAAAAACATCATCTGTTTTTTGTTTTTACCTGTTCCGAAACATATTTGTTGAGAAGAAGGAAAGAGGGAGGCCAACACATGGCAAACTTCAAGACAAAAGCAAACGACGACACAAAGCGGGCCGCCTTGGCCCTGTTTGAGGCGGCACAGAAAGACGGAGAGATCCGCCCTTGGTTTTTTCAGTCAGACGGCCACGCAATGGAAAACCTACGCCCAGCCGTTTTGATGTTGTTGAAATGGGGAGCCATCGAAAGGGTGGGCATAACCCAAACCTACAGGCTGGGCCTTTTTTCCGCACACCAGCGGGCCAGCATTTTGAAAGCGTTGGCAACAAAGCCACGCACAGAGAGCGACGAAGACAGGGCCGCCCGCGTTTGGGCAACCCGCCGCCGCATGTTTTGAGGGGGCCACACAATGGACAGACAGACAAAGCAAGCCGCCGCCGACTTTTGGCATGTTGTGCAACAGGGCCAAAGCCTTTTTGCAGACATGACGCTAGGACACTCAAAAGAAGCCGCACAGGGGGCTTTTGAGTTTTTGACACAGGCGGGGGCCATCGAAGCGAACACAGGCTGGACAGGCACGATCTACGCCCCCAAGCACACCACCGCACACCAGCGGGCCGCCATTTTGAAAACACTGCAGACAGAGGAGCCAAGCAGATGAAGATCCCAAACCCAAAACCCGAAACCCGCCGAGCAGCCGCCGACCTTTTGAGCCGTATGAACAGGACAAACCAGGGCGTGAGCATGGCAGACCTCAAAAGAGACCACGGACCCGCCGCCGCCATGGGGGCGGTTGTTGTGTTGCGAAACCTTGACGCATTGAGAACAGAGACAGGCAAAAACGGGCGGGCGACATACAAGAAGCAGATCGGAGAGGCAGAGAGACAAACAGCGATCCAAAGGCTTTTTGCAGACCCCAGACCAACAGACCACACGGCACACGCAAAGATGTTGGCAAAGAAGAGAGCCAACCAGAAGAGAAGCCCCGAAGAAGAGCAGAAAGCGATCAACGCCGCCCGCCAGTTTTTCGCATTTTTGACAGCGAATGGCGGAAAGATTGAAGTGTGGAAAACAGAGATGATGTTGATCGAAGACATCGAAGACGGGATCGATCGGCTTTTGATCTTGCGATTGATTGAGCCTTGGACAAAGACACGGCGAAATCATAACGCCTTACGCTTTTACCGCATACGAGAGCCACAGACACACAGCGAGCGGATCCGCTACGACAACGCCATGATTGGCAAGATTGATTGAAGGTGTGGAGGAGTAAGAGAGATCCATACCTTGCTACCCTGATTGTGTTTTTTCCTTTTTTTGTTGGGTTTTTCTCAATCAAGACAGACGCAGACTTGTAGCAAAACAAGAACGGGTGATGTAGCAAAAAGAAGGCGGGGAAATCCCCGCCCTTTTCATTTGTCTTTTTTGTCTTTTGGCCGCCCGCCAGGCCGAGGCCCCGAGAACGCAGGATCTGCAGACCACCCGCCCAAAGAGTAGCGGGCCTGATTTGTCAAGGCCTTGACATATTCGATCCTGAGTCCTGTTTTTTCAGACAAGACCGCCCGATCCCCAGACACGGAATCGCCTTTTGCGTTGTAAAGCGTGAAAACGTCTTTACGCATACGCGTTGGGTGTTTGGGTTTTGGCTTTTCTTTCTGTTTTTCTTTTGGGAGTTGAGACAGGGCCGACATGGTAGGCCGTTTTTGTTGGGCCCTGATTTGTGCCATCTTTTCACGCAGAGAAAGCGTTTGTTGTGTGTGCATTGCGTTGATCCTTTTTGTCTTTCTTTCAAACATATATGTTCCGAAACAGAAAAAGACAAAAAAGACAGGAGGATCAGCGTTGAATGTCAGGAGCCAAAGTGTTCAAAAACATTGCCCTTGACACCTTCGCATTTTTTCCAAGCCTTCCCTGTTCATGCCATCGCAAAACATTTTGAACAGGAACAACAAAAACATCAACCACAGGAAAGCCTACAATGTCCGAGAGAATGAAGCCCCGAATGTCCGCCAGTTTTCTTTGAAAACCGTCTTCATTGAAAACGCGGCCAGCCCCGACTTGAGCCGAGGGGTTGAAATAAACACCACCTCTTGTGATGGATCGGACTTCCCATTTGTTGCCATCTGGATCCATCAAATCATAACCAGCCCCTTCAGATGGAGCGAGAGACCAGCCCGGGTTTTCCCACTTGAGTCGCCGTTCAATGATAAACGACACCCGCCGCCCGTCAGTCAGGTATTCCCTCACATCAGAGGTCTGGACTTTGAAAGCCCGAGCCAGTTCCTGTTCATCCCAAGTCAGTTGAAATCTGTTTTCCATGTCTTCCCCATTTGCGAATCAAGGGAAGAATGACCGGACCAGATCACGGGGTCAATTGCGGCGGAGCAACACGATCCTGTTTGTGTTTGTGCCTTTCGAGCCATTGGAGACGCCCCAACAGTTGGCCGTTTTGGTGAAGGTTTGATCGTTGATCATCACGCCAAGACGCTCAAAGGGAAGACCGTCAGCCGCCGCCCATACGAGCCGCTCAAGCAACACCTTCCCGTTTCTTACCTCACCCACCTCAAAAGCCACATGGCCGCCAGGGCGGAGAATGCGGGCTTGTTCTTTCAGAACATCATGAACCATGGCCGTCCATGCCTCTTCCGTCCTGTGATGGGCGATCTTGACCGCTTGCGAGTCAATCCCCGCAAACCAACACCGCAGCCAATTGTCTTGGGCATATTGCACAATGTCGAGAAACGGCGGCGAAGTGATCACAAGGGAAACCGAGCCAGATTCAATGTTGGGCGTTTCCCATGCGTTGCCAGTGTGCAGAGACCAACCCACTGCAGAAGGAACAGGGCCATCTTTGAGAAGGGTTTTTGTCTTTTTCGCAATGACCGCCCGAATGTCCCGAACAGGAGGAGACACGCCAAGTTTTTCATTGATCTTGACTTGGGCCGCCACAGACACCGCTTGATTGGGCGGCATGGAACGCCCCGAGAAGAAGCCGGGAGAATGTCCAGACAGGCGATTTATCGAGACCATGCGGATCCAGTCCGCAACAGGATCGGGGCTTTTCTCTTCAAGTGGAGCGGCCACGGCCAGCCAATCCCGCAGAGCCTCCAGCCCTTTCAATGTTTCAGGGTGATAGAAGGCCAAGAGATCATCACGGCGAATTTCACCACAAGACAAATCAATGTCCGCAAGGCGGCGGGAAACTTCAGCAGCATTGATCGGACGAAGGCGGGGACGGGTCAGCAAGACAGACAAAGGGTTTATGTCATTGCCCGAGGCCACACGCCCCATCAGGGCCGCCTGAACAGGAGTTGTCCCCCGCCCCATGAAAGGGTCATGGACGGCCTCACCAACACCCGACAGGCGAGAGATGAAGAACGCAGGGAGTTGGGCTTTGAAACAAGCCCTGTAGGACACTTCATGGATGGAGTGGGCTTGGCGTTGCCCCGCGGTCCAAAACTCATTGACGAAGTAAGGGATCCCCTCCAGCGTTTCACACTGTGTTGGTTTCCCAAAATCACCAAAGGCAACAACCGCCTTGATGAAATCATCAGGAGCAACAGGGGCGGCGGGTGTTTCAAACAGTGAAAGTTGATTCATGACGAATGTTTAGCATGCCCACAAGATCTGTACAAGCCCAAATCGCACACAGACGAGCAGAGCAGACACCGAGCAAAAACCGAGCAAAATCAGCGACCACGGCCCGCCCTAATTGAGGCTTTTCTTTCTTTTTCAAGGGGTTGTGTTGAACAGCACAAAGAAGGCTGGCGGAGACGATGGGATTCGAACCCACGAGACCCTTCCGGGCCTACTCCCTTAGCAGGGGAGCGCCTTCGACCACTCGGCCACATCTCCGCTGACCCGTCTAATGTCCCTTCCGCCAAGCCGCAAGCAGAAAAGGACAGTCAAAACGGTCCTCAGCGCGGGAATTGCCGCGCAAGATGGGCGCGCAACAGTTTCAGGCAGGCCTGCACCTTGGGACTGCGATGCAGATCGACATGCGTGACCAGCCACAGCGGCGCAGCCCAGTCCGGGCGGCCGTTCATGACGCGGACCAGCCCCTCGGCCTCGCCCTGCCCTTCCGGCAGAAACCCAAGCCCCAGTCCCTGCCGGGTCGCCGCAACGCGCGTGGCATGATCATTGCTCGACAGCGCAATACGCGCGCCCTGCGCCTTCAGCCAGCCCGCAAAGGGCGGGCGTCCCGCGCCCTCGCCGATCCCGATGAAGCGATGCGCGGCCAGTGCGGTATCATCGGCGGGCGTGCCATGCGCCTCCAGATAGGCCGGGCTGGCATAAAGCGCGATTGGCATATGCCCCAGCGACTGCACCACATTATCGGGTTCCTGCGGCTCACTCCCGGCGCGCAGGGCGACATGCGCCTCGCCATATTCCAGCCGCAACACGCGCTCTTCGGTGCGCAGGCAGGGGCTGAGCCTGGGGTAAAGCACCAGCATCTCCGCCAGCACCGGAACAAGCAAAACGCTCAGTTCCGGCAATGTGGTCAGCACCAGTGGCCCCGAAATCCCTTCCTGCAAGTCCTGCAACCGCGCGGCCAGTTGCTCGAAGCGCTGCTCGGTCTCGGCGGCGGTCTCGAACAGGGCACGCCCGGCCTCGGTCGGGGTATAGCCCTTGGCATGGCGCTGGAACAGCTTGACTGCAATCCGGTCCTCCAGCGCGTCAATATGGCGGATGACCGTCGCATGATGCACCCCCAGCGAGCTCGCAGCCCCGCTGACCGTGCCCGCCCGCGCGACATGCAACGCCGTGCGCACCTCGTCCCATGGTTCCAGACTCATGCCCTGCCCCTTTTGCGTGATCCTCACAAATCAGGCGCAGACGAGCCGCGCCTCACCCCGCCTTGCGCGCGGCCATATTGGCGGCAAACCGCTCGAACAGATAGAAACTGTCCTGCGGGCCGGGACTGGCCTCCGGGTGGTGCTGGACCGAAAACACCGGCTTGTCCTGCACCCGGATCCCGCAATTCGACCCGTCAAACAGCGAGGTATGCGTCTCGATCACCCCGTCCGGCAGCGTCTGGCTGTCCACCGCGAAACCATGATTCATCGAGGTGATCTCGACCTTGCCCGTGTCATGATCCTTGACCGGGTGATTCGCCCCGTGATGGCCGTGATTCATCTTGATGGTGCGCGCCCCCAGCGCCAGCGCCAGCATCTGATGGCCCAGACAGATGCCGAAAACCGGCAAATCCGCCTTCAGCACTTCGCGGATCATCGGCACGGCATAATCGCCCGTCGCCGCCGGATCGCCCGGACCATTCGACAGGAACACACCGTCAGGGTTCAGCGCCAGCACATCCTCTGCCGTGGCCGTCGCAGGCAGCACGGTCACATCACACCCGGCGGACGCAAGGCAGCGCAGGATATTGCGCTTCGCGCCGTAATCAATCGCAACGACCTTGTGCACAGGCGCGGTCTGGCGCGTATAGCCCACAGGCCAGGCCCAGCGCATCTCGTCCCAGCGATAGCTCTGCGCGCAAGTCACATCGCGCGCCAGATCCAGCCCCACCAGCCCTTTCCACGCGCGCGCCTTCGCCACCAGCGCCTCGATGTCGAACTTGCCTTCGGGGTCATGCGCCAGCGCCACATGCGGCGCGCCCTGCTGGCGGATCGCGCGGGTCAGACGACGCGTATCCAGTCCACCGATACAGATCCGCCCCTTCTTCTCCAGCCAACTCACCAGATCTCCCGTCGCGCGCCAGTTGGACGGCACAGTCGGATCCCATTTCACCACCATCCCCGCCGCGACCGGCTCGGCGGTTTCGTCATCTTCCGGCGTGACGCCGACATTGCCGATATGGGGAAAGGTAAAGGTCACGATCTGCCCGGCATAGGACGGGTCGGTCATGATCTCCTGATAGCCGGTCATGGCGGTGTTGAAACACAGCTCCGCCACTGTCTCGCCCGTGGCACCAAAACCGCGTCCGTAGAAGATCGTCCCATCCGCGAGCGCAAGGCAGGCCGTGGGTTTCGTGCTCTGGGATGACATGGGTCACGCTCCGTCTGATCGGATTTTGCGCGTTCCTACGGGGCCGGGCGGGAAGAATCAAGGCACGGCTTGGCCCTTGCCGCACCTGCGCCCCTCCGATACTGTCGCAGTCTCATCCCAAAGGAGCACCCCATGTCCCTGCGCGAGCGGATTTCCAGCGAACTCAAGGCCGCAATGAAGGCGAAAGAGGCAACAAAACTTGCCACATTGCGCCTGATCAGTGCCGCGATCAAGGATCGAGAGATCGCCATGCGCGGCGAGGCGGGCGCAACCGAACTCACCGATGCCGATCTCGTGGCCGTGCTGACCCGCATGGTCAAGCAGCGCCGCGATTCGGCCCGCGCCTATGAAGAAGCCGCCCGCCTTGATCTCGCCGAAAAGGAACTGGCAGAGATTGCCGTGATCGAAAGCTTCCTGCCGCGCCAGCTGGACGAGGCCGAGATGGCGCAGGCGGTGGATGCCGCAATCAAGGAACTGGGTGCGTCATCCGTGCGCGATATCGGTGCCGTCATGAGCGCGCTCAAGACGCGCCATGCAGGCCAGATGGATTTCGGCAAGGCCGGTGCGCTGGTCAAGGCGCGTCTGGCCTGAACGGCACTGGACTTCCTGAGTTGCGGGCTAGTTTAACGCCCCTGACAGGGGGACCACAGATGCACATGACACGTCTTTCACTGCTCGCAAGCGGGGCAATCCTCGCCGCAACCGCCAGTTTTGCCGAAACCTTCGAATACACGGTCGGGGATACTGTGTTTCAGGGCTATGTCGCCCGCCCCGCAGGTGAAGCCCTTGGCACTGTCCTGATCGTGCATGACTGGGACGGGCTTAACGCCCATGAAATCGCCCGCGCCGAGGCGATGGCCGAAGCGGGCTATGTCGGTGTGGCGCTCGATCTCTTTGGCCGCGACGCAGAATTGAACGGCATCGACGACTATCGCCGCGAAACCGGCGCGCTCTATGGCAATCGCGACGAATTCCGCGCCCGCATCGCAGGCGGCGCAGAAGCCGCTGCCGCCCTTGACGGCGTGCCCGCGCAGATGGTCCTGACCGGCTATTGCTTTGGCGGTGCCGCCGCACTGGAAGGCGCGCGCGCGGGCTTTGACATGGCCGGTTTCGTCAGCTTCCACGGTGGCCTTGGCACACCTGACGGGCAGGATTACACCACCACCTCTGCCCCCGTCCTCGTGCTGCATGGCTCTGCCGATCCAGTCTCGGGCATGGCCGATCTGGCCGCCCTCATGGATGAATTGCGCGAAGCCGGCGTGCCGCATGGCGCGGAAATCTACGGCGGCGCGCGCCATTCCTTCACTGTCGAAGGCTCGAATGACTGGGACGCAGACGCCAATGCACGCGCCGAAGCCGCCCTGCTGCGCTTCCTTGGCGACGTGTTCTGAGCCTCAGCCCATCGCCGCCGCATAAGCAGCGTCCAGCGCGCCCGCCTCGACCTCTTCCGGGGCGGCGCGCAAGGCAAGCGCCCGTTCCGCCCGCGCCAGCCCCGCGCCCGACAGCATCGGGCAGACCCCGGCCAAGGCCTGCATCTCGGCCAGATCGCCATTGCAATGCAGCACCAGATCGCAGCCCGCCGCCAGCGCAGCTTCGGCCCGCACCGGAACCGGCCCTTGCAACGCCTGCATCGAGATATCATCGGTCATCAACAGCCCGTCAAAGCCGATCTCTTCGCGGATCAACCCGATCATGCGCGGCGATTGCGTCGCAGGCCGGTCCGGGTCGATCTCGCGAAACACCAGATGCGCGGTCATCCCCAAGGGCAGATCCGCCAGCGCCTTGAACGCCGCGAAATCAGTCTCTTGCAGAGCGCTCTTCGCGCAGTCAATCACCGGCAAATCCAGATGGCTGTCCAGCGTCGCCCGCCCATGCCCCGGAATATGCTTCAGCACCGGCAACACGCCCCCGCGCAGCAGCCCGTCCGCCATCGCCCGCGCATTGGCCACCACATCCCCCACCGACCGCCCATAGCAGCGGTTCAGCAAAATCGCATGCGTGTCGCCCTGCGCAATATCCGCCAGCGGCGCGCAATTCACATCAATCCCCACCGCGCGCAATTCCCGCGCAATCATCCGCCCGCGCAACTCCATGGCAGCGACCGGATCGCGCGCCCTCTCGCATTGCTCCAGGGCAGGCACCCACTCACGCCAATGCGGCCCGCGCATCCGCGCCACGCGCCCGCCCTCCTGATCGATCAGGATCGGCAGATCGCGCCCCACAGCATCGCGCAAGCTCTCGGTCAAACCCCGCACCTGATCAGGGCTCTCGATATTGCGCGCAAACAGGATCGCCCCCCAGGGCTGGCTCTCGGCGAAAAACGCAGCTTCCGCCCGGCCAAGCGACAGACCCGCGCAGCCGAAAATCACCGCACGCGGCGCAGCACTCATCGGATCAGAACCGGGATACAATCAATCTGCTGGTCCACCAGCGCCGCACAGAAGCGCCGCGCGTCGCGCTCGTCCGAGAACCCATGCGCGCGCAGCCGGTAGAACACCGACCCGCCACTATGCGCGGCCTCGACCACGCGCCCCCGATCATCCAGAAGCGGCGAGAACCGGCTTGCCAGCGCATCCCATGCCGCTCGCGCGGCGGCCACATCATCATAGGCCCCAAGCTGCACCAGCCGCGTGCCCGGCCCGATCGTGGCGGGGTCAATATCGACATCGCGCACCCCGCTCAGCCCCATCGCCACCGAACTCGCAACCGACGCCGCCAGATCATTCGCCAAGGGCGCTGCATCCGTTGCAACCGGCCCCAGTGACGCCACACGCGACGCGCTGGCCGCCAATTGCGCCCCATTGCGCGCAGGCGGACGCGGTGAAACCGTAACCGCGCGGCGCGTCGGCGAATTGATCCCCAAAGCAGAACCACTCCCCGCGCCTGGCTCCGACATCGCCACCTCCTGCTGCAAGGAGACCGGAATCGGCTGTTCCTCGAACTCGGCGCTGTGCTGGGTTTCCTGCGGACGCGCGCGCTGCAGATCATCCCCCGTCAGATCCAGCGGCGGCGGGGCCAGCACGATCTGTTCGCGCGGGGTTTCTTCCGTTGCTGCCGCCAGTTCATTCACCGACAGCCCCTGATGCGCCGCCTGACGCCCGCCGGGGTTCTCGGGCGAGACCCTGAGCGGCCCCTCCAGCGCGCGCACAACCGGCACGCCCGCCACATCGCGTTTCATGATCTGCCATATCCAGCCCCCGGCCCCGACAATCAACGCGACCGACAGCACCGCCCCCAGACCATGCATCACAGTGCTGGTCTGACGCCCGCGTGCGGGTGCCTGTGCAGTCTGCGGATGCAGATGGGGATGTGGGTGCGGATATGCCTGCGGCTGCGCATAGGCCGGATAGCCCTGCGGCGGAACTGCCCCCCAGCCTGCACCCGCTGCAGCTTGCGGCGACGGCGCATAGCCCTGCGCAGAGGCCGCCTGATCCCAACCAGGATAGGCCCCCGCCTGATAGCCCGGTCGCGCCGCGCTCAGAACCGGTTCAGCATGGCGCGCATACACAGCCCGGTCGTGAAACTCAGGCGCAAAACCCGCCTTGTATCCTGCTGGAAAATCTCTGCTCTCACCCATGCCTGCCTCATTCACAGCCAAAGGATCTGCACCCCTCAGCCGTGTTTCCTGACGTTTCTGGCAAGATGCCTGCTCGACACTGCCTGCTCGACGTGGCGCGTTTCGCACCTTTTATTCTTTGCGTCGGGCAATCCCTGCCAAGGGATCGCCCTGAAATATCATCCGATGTGACGCGCTTTCAGCGCATTTCTTCCACCGGCGAGACCCCCAAGATAGCAAGACCTGACGAAATCGCAACGCCCGTGGCACGCGCCAGTGCGATTTTTGCCGCAGTTGTGGCAGGATCGCCCTCCTGCACGAAACGCAACCCCGTCACCTCATTGCCCCGGTTCCACAACCCGTGGAACTCTGCCGCCAGTTCAGACAGGTAGCCTGCCACCCGATGCGGCTCCTGCGTGCGCGCGGCCAGTTCCACCACACGCGGCCATTCCGCCACCTTGC
>JAFIEL010000203.1 GCA_020832585.1 Natronohydrobacter sp.
CGATCAGCTTCTGCAACACCGGATTGCGGAACTCGAAATCGACCGAGAAATCCACGATACACCCGCCCCCATCCGCGGGCCGGACCTGCCAATGCGAGATCATGTAGCGAAACGGCCCGTCCAGATAGGCCGTATCGATCTTGCCCGCCTCGGGGTAAAGCTGCACGCGCGAGCCAAAACGCTCACGAAACACCTTGAAGGAAATCACCAGATCCGCCTCGATCTCCTCGCCCCCGTCAATCGGCTTGCGCGACCGGATCCGCGCCGCCGCCGTCCAGGGCAGAAATTCAGGGTAACGCGCCACATCCGCCACCAGATCGAAGATCTGTTGCGCCTCATAAGCCATATGGCGATGTTCGGTATGTTTCGGCATGGTCTGCTCTTGTCCTGATCCGCGTCCATGTCCTAAAGTCAGGCCGAAAAATCAAGGGGCAGTTATGACGCAGCCAGCTTATGTCATCGACCAGATGATCTCCGCCAAGCAAATCGCCGCGCGGGTCGAGGAACTGGCAGAGGAAATCTCGCGCAGCTTCAAGGGCACCGAAAAACTCGTCGTCGTGGGGCTGTTGCGCGGATCTTTCGTGTTCATCGCCGATCTGGTGCGTGAAATCGACCTGCCTGTCGAGGTCGATTTCCTCGAAGCCTCCAGCTACGGCAGCAGCACGACTAGCTCACGCGAAGTCCGCATCCTCAAGGATCTCTCGGGCCAGATCGAAGGCCGCGACGTGCTGGTGGTTGAAGATATCGTCGATACCGGCTTCACCCTCAGCCATGTCCTGCAACTCCTGCTCGCGCGCAACCCCGCCCGGCTGGAGGTCTGCGCACTCCTCGACAAACCCTCGCGCCGCGAGGTCGAGATCAAGGCCACATGGACCGGCTTCGAGATCCCCGATGAATTCGTCGTAGGCTACGGCATCGATTACGCCCAACGAAACCGCAACCTGCCCTATATCGGCAAGGTCCGCTTCACCTGAAGCGCGCGATCACGCGGATATGTAGTTGATCTGTCACAGGATCGGCCTACCATCATTCCACTCATCAACAGGGAGCGGACAGAATGTCTTTCAAACGCCTTATTGGAACTCTTGCCCTCGGCGCAGTCATCGCTTTTCCGGCCATGGCCGACAACGACCCGGCTGTCGAAACGCGGCAGGGGCAGTTCAAACTCTTTATCCATAACTTCGGCGTTCTGGGCAGCATGGCCCAAGGCCGGATCGACTATGACGCAGGCATGGCCCAGACAGCCGCCGACAACCTGTTTCACCTGACCCGCCACGACCAGTCCCGCCTCTGGCCCGAAGGCACCGATTCCATGAGCATCGACGGCACCCGTGCCAAACCCGAAATCTGGGACAATCTCGATGATTTCGTCTCGAAATTCGGCGCGCTGCAAGACGCGGCAGAAGCGCTGCAAGGCGCGGCAGGCAATGGTCTGGAAGCGATGCAGGCCGCCTTTGGCCCGACCGCAGGCACCTGTCAGGCCTGCCATCAGGCCTACCGCGAAGAAGCCAGCTAAGACTGGCCAGAGTGCCGCGCATGTCCGGCATGCGCGGCCATCGGGATCAGCGAAAGGGTGTTCATGCGCCGGGTGCTTCTGGGATTTGCAGCTTTGGGCGTCATCGTGGCAGGAACTGCCTGGGCGCTCTCAGCGCCGCGCCCGCTTGACGACGCGACCATCGCCACCCTGCAGGGCGATGCGGATGCAGGCCAAACCATCTTTCTTGCCGCCGGATGCAGTTCCTGTCACCGCGGCGAAGCCCGCGATTCTGATCCGCTGATCCTGTCGGGCGGGCGCAGCTTTGCCAGCGATTTCGGCACTTTCCGCGCCCCGAATATCAGCCCCGACCCTGATCACGGCATCGGCACATGGTCGCAATCCGAGTTCATCAATGCCGTCATGCGCGGCATCTCTCCGCAAGGGGCGCATTATTACCCCGCCTTCCCCTATACGAGCTATATCCGGGCTGACCCGCAGGACATCGCCGATCTCTATGCCTATATGATGACCCTGCCCTCGGACGCGACCCCGTCGCAGCCGCATGACCTGGGCTTTCCCTTCAACATCCGCCGCACGGTGGGCCTGTGGAAAACCCTGTTCCTGAACGACGACTGGGCTGTCACCGGCGATCTGACGCCCGAAGAAACCCGTGGCCGCTACCTCTCGGAAGCCCTCGCTCATTGCGCCGAATGTCACACGCCCCGCAACGCGCTTGGCGCCCTCGACACTGCCCAATGGCATATGGGCGCGCCCAATCCCTCTGGCACAGGTCGGATCCCCGCCATTGCCGGACCGGGCTTCGACTGGACCGAATTCGATGTCAGCGCCTATCTCAGCTCCGGCCTGACCCCGCAATTCGACGTGGTGGGCGGCTCCATGGCCGATGTGGTGGGCAATCTGCGCCAACTCGACAAGGCCGATCTCGACGCAATCGCCGCCTATATCCTGCGCGCCGCCCGCTAAGCGCACAATTGCGCCGACAAAAACCCGGCAAGACCCTTGTCTGTGCCCCCCGCGCAACTCATACTGCAAGACTGACGTTATCAAACTGCATCAGGACCGCATGTCCGACAAGAACAACCTCACAGCCACAAGCGGCATCGCGCGGCTCAGCTTCAACGAGAAGTTCCGCCTGCAGACATGGCTGATGGGCATCATCGCCTTCGCCGTGGTGCTGTTCCTGCTGGTGCAGGCGAAATTCATCCTGATCGCGCTCGCCATCGCGATCATTCTCTTCTCGTTGACCTCGGACGCGATCAACTCGATCTCGCGCCTGCGCATCGGCCAGTTCCGCATCGCCAACTGGCTGGCCTCGATCGTCGCGGTGTTCCTGATCGCCTCGGGGCTTCTGACGCTGGCGGGGCTGGTGATCTCGCAGATCAACACGGTGCTGACAACGACACTGGCCTATACGGACGACGCCCAGCGCGCGATTGCCCAGATGTTTTCCTGGATGGGCGAGGATGTCGAAGAATCGGTCCTGCAAACGGTCCGCTCGATCCAGATTTCAGGCTATCTGCGCTCTGCCGCAGGGCAAGCGGGCACCATTCTCAGCCAGGTCGTGCTGATCATCCTCTTTGTGGGCTTCCTGTTCCTCGAACGCGTCTGGTTTGGCACCAAGCTCGAAAACCTGATGGGCGACAAGGCGCAGGCCCAGCGCGTCAGCGCCATCATCGGCTCGATCATCCGCCGCGTGAACCGCTACCTGCTGGTCAAGACGCTGGTTTCTTCCGTGACCGGGGGCGCGATCTTCCTGCTGCTCAGCGTCTTCAATCTGCAATTCGCGGTCGCGATGGGGCTTCTGACCTTCGTTCTCAACTTCATCCCCTCTGTGGGTTCGATCATCGCCACGCTGGTCGTGACCCTCGTGGCCTATATCCAGGTGCCGGAACCGCAGACCGCCGTCCTGATCTTCGTGCTTGCGGGCATGATCCAGTTCATCCTCGGCAATGTCATCGACCCGATGCTGATGGGCAAGACCCTGCGCCTCTCGGCTTTCGGCATCATCATCTCGCTCGCCTTCTGGGGCGCGGTCTGGGGCATTCCCGGCATGTTCCTCGCCGTGCCCTTCATGGTCGCGGTCATGATCGTCTGCTCGCATATCCCCGCCGCCCGCCCCGTCGCCATCCTGCTCTCGCGCGAAGGACTGCCAGAAGAGGAATTTCCCATGACACCGGACGGCAAGGGCAAGGAAACCGAGGCAGAGCGCATCTACAGCCACGCCATCAGCGCCGAATAGCGCAGGTCCCCGCCAAGGGGGAGCATCTCCGCATCCCGCGTCAATCGCGACATTGCCGAACGCGCAAGCGCAGCGCTCAGGCCATGCGCAATGCTCAGCTGCAAAGCCAGCGCAGCCCGAAACCGCGCCCCGGCGCACCAACGGGGCCTGACTCCGGCCCGATCATCTGCCCCGGTGTCACGATCAGGCAAAACCAGCGCAGCCCGAAACCGCGCCCCGGTGCACCAACGGGGCCTCATTCCAGCCCGATCACCCACCCCGGTGTCACGATCAGGCAAAGCCAGCGCAGCCCGAAACCGCGCCCCAGCGCACCAACGCGGCCTCATTCCAGCCCGATCACCCACCCCGGTGTCACGATCAGGCAAAACCAGCGCAGCCCGAAACCGCGCCCCGACGCATCAAACGGGGCCTCATTCCAGCCCGATCATCTGCCCCGGTGTCACGATCAGGCAAAACCCGCGCAGCCCGAAACCGCACCCCGACGCACCAAACGCGGCGTCATTCCGGCCCGATCACCCACCCCGGTGTCACGATCAGGCAAAACCAGCGCAGC
>JAFIEL010000204.1 GCA_020832585.1 Natronohydrobacter sp.
GGGTCCGATCCGCTTATTACGAGCGCGTTTATGTCCATAGTCCCTTGCGGGACACTTCATATCTAGGGGCGATGGTGGTCCGACGCAAGAGCCAACGCGTCCCCTTCAGCCGCGCAAAACTTGCACGCCGATGATTGACCAGTCACGTCGTCCGCGCAAACGGGCGCGCATGAATGCCTCGGCCTCACGGTAAGAGTGATTGAGCCACAAAGACAATCGCTTCTTGAGCGGCACGTTCAGATATTGCTGCGCGACCGTCACAGTGCACCTGCCATCGGCATTCTCTGCAATGGCGATCTCAACGCGTGTTTCGGGATCCCCGCTCCCAGCACGGGGTGTTTCCAGATACCGCGCATGCGTAAAAGGAATACATGTTTCAAAACGGATCTCCGCAATTACATCCTTCAAATCCTTGCGGCGCGGCTGGCACAGGATGAAGTCAGCATCGCTTTCTTGTGGCGTAGAAAGGATGTAGGCTTGCGGCCAGTGAAATTCCGGTGCCAGCGGGGCTTGTGGAACCAACATGTTCCAAACGGTTTCTGGCGTGTCTTGAAGCGTGATCGAAAACTGGTATGGAGCCATGTCTCGCCTCCACAAGTTCGACATCGTCAGTCCATATATCAATTCCCCTGCCAGAAAAAATGCAACTGCGCAGCCAATCATTGGCAGCCAGGTCTGCGCACCGATGGACTGGGACGCAGCATCCAAAATCGGGCTGAGCGCCATCAGCAGTGCAGAGCCTACTGCAACAATCTCTACCAGCATAAGTAGACTCGGAAACAAAAGGGCGAGCAGAATCGTGATTCCGCCAAAAATTATCAACGATGCGAGTAAGAGTGACACAACAATGATGGGTCTGCCGACGCCCTCTATTTCAAATACCAGCAAGCCTGATTCCACGCCGTACCAAAGGCAGAACGTACAAATCAGCACACTTACCATCACACGACGATTCTGTCTGAGAACGCGTCCAAACATCAAGCCAGTTCCTTTTTCACCAAAACAGGCGAAATTCTTCGCTGAAAAAAGTGGTAATTCTTGGGCGTATTGCGACATATGCGAGTTCGAATTGATCCCCTGCGCAACTTGTTGCTAGATTGCGCATATGAGCCAGATCATCAACCTCCGGACCGTCCGCAAGCAGGCCGCGCGCGACCAGAAGCGCAAGAGAGCGACCGCGCAGGCCGCGAAGCATGGCCGCAGCGCTGCCGGGAAACGTCTGGAACAGGCGCGGGCAGAACAGGCGCGCGCGCATCTTGACGGACACAAGCTCGACGGGCACGAGCGTGAAGAATGAGCGGGCGTCCGGTCAAACACTCGCTGACATTGCGCGGGCATCGCACTTCGGTATCTCTGGAGGAATTGTTCTGGCGAGAGTTTCGACGCATCGCGAGTGAACGCGGTATGGCGCTGAACCAACTCGCTGCAGAGATTGATGAAACGCGCGCGGATATTGGCCTTGCCTCTGCCATCCGGGTCTTTGTTCTGGAACAGGCCCTTGGAAATGCTGACATTGGCGTCACTCAGCGCCCCAGTGACGAGGCTGGTTGAGCGGTATCTGAACCCGTGCGCGCCGGCCCACAACTTGCGGCCGCCGCGCGTGTGCCCGGTTCAGATCAAGGCGAGCCGCTCTGCCTTTACCGGGTCGGGATAGCTGCGATATAATCCCACCTCGCATCGTTCGATCATGCCATGCATCTGCTCATAGGCGCGCAGGCTGACATCCTGATGTTCCCCCAGATGCGCGAAGGCCAGGTCAAGCTGCGCAAGGTCGCGCAATTCCACCGACAGCATGAAATCGCCAAAACCCGGCCCGGCAAGATGCAGCTTGCGCCGCTGCAACTGCCAATTCTCGATCTTTCCTGCTGATTTGAGCATCTCGAACCAGTTATGCACCGCATGTGCGAAGGCAATCGCATTTGCGGTGGGCTTCAGATCGATCATACAATGGTAAGTGGTCATGCCTGGCCCCGGAAACTGATACATCAGCGTCGCATCAATTCCTTGCCAAATCCTTAGCTTGCGGCAGAAAACAGCGCCGTAATCTGCGCGCGGTGGAACGTTTCCGGGTCGCTGACATCAAAGCCCAACTCGGCAGCTTTCAAAAAGAACCCGCGCGCGGGTAGCCCGGCAGAAGTCCGCCCCAGCACCAGCGCCGCGCGCAGCGGATGTCCCGCCCCGGCATCCTCGACCATCAGCGCTTCCAGCATATCGGTCAGCCGCGCAATCCGCCCTGCCCCGTCCAGTCCAATCTCTGCCGCAAGCGCGCCATAGGTCACAAGCCGGCCCACCCGCGCGCAGTCCTCCAGAACCGCGCGCAGGCGTGCTTCGCTCATGCCTCGTCCGTGGCCGCGTCCTCGTCCCCGGCTTCGGCGATCCGGGCGACAGAGACGACCTGCTCAGTCGATCCGTTCATGTTGAACACCTTCACGCCCCCGCCCATGCGGCGCAGGAAGCGGATGCCATCAACCGGGACGCGGATCGACTGCCCGCCCGAGGTGACAAGCATCACCTGATCGGCCATCTCGACCGGGAAGAGCGCCACCAGCGCACCACCGCGCATCTGCTTGTCGGTCGCAGCCACCCCTTGCCCGCCGCGCGCGGTAATGCGGTAGTCGTGGCTCGAGGTCAGCTTGCCAAGCCCCCCTGCCGTGATCGTCAGCAGCAGATCCTCGGCGGCCGACATTTCCGCGTAGCGTTCGGGCGACAGCTGGCCTGCATCCACCGCCTCGTCGCTGGCCTCTTCCGCCTCATCCTCGACCACACCGGCGATCAGGCGGCGCTGGCGGATAAACGCCTCGCGCTCTTCCGGGGTCGTCTCGAAATGGCGGATCACGGCCATCGAGACCACCTGGTCCCCCTCACCCAGCCGCACGCCGCGCACGCCCGTCGAATCGCGACCCTTGAAGACGCGCACATCGGTCGTGGGGAAGCGGATCGCACGGCCAGAGGATGTGACCAGCATCACGTCGTCATTCTCGTCACAGATGCGCGCATTGACCAGCGTCACCCCTTCGGGCAGCTTCATGGCGATCTTGCCATTGCGCATGACATTGGTGAAATCTGACAGCGCATTGCGCCGCACATCACCTTGGGACGTGGCGAACACGATTTGCAGGTTTTCCCATTCTTCCTCTGGCCGCTCGACCGGCATGATGGCCGCAATGCTGACCCCGGCCGCGATCGGCAGGATATTCACCATCGCCTTGCCCCGCGCATTGCGACCGGCCAGCGGCAGACGCCAGGTCTTGAGCTTGTAGACCATGCCATCCGTGGTGAAGAACAGAAGTTGCGTATGCGTATTGGCCACAAAGAGCGTGGTCACAACATCATCATCCTTGGTTGCCATTCCTGACAGACCCTTGCCGCCGCGCCTTTGCGAGCGGAAATCAACCAGGGGCGTGCGCTTGATATAGCCGCCCGAGGTGATGGTAACGACCATATCCTCGCGCTCGATCAAATCCTCGTCATCCAGATCGCCCGCCCAATCGACAATCTCGGTCCTGCGCGGCACGGCAAACAAATCACGCACTTCCATCAACTCATTCGAAATAATCTCCATCACCCGCGCACGCGAACGCAGGATGTCGAGGTAATCCTTGATCTTGGCGGCCAAGGCTTCCAGCTCGTCGGTGACTTCCTTGACGCCCATCGCGGTCAGGCGCTGCAGACGCAATTCAAGAATCGCGCGCGCCTGCACTTCCGAGAGGTTATAGGTCCCGTCCTCGTTCATTGTATGGCTGGGATCGTCGATCAGCCGGATATAGGGGGCGATGTCACCTGCAGGCCAGCGCCGGGTCATCAGCTTCTCGCGCGCCTCTGCCGGATCGGCAGAAGACCGGATCGTGGCGACAACTTCATCCACATTCGACACAGCGACGGCCAGACCACACAGCACATGGGACCGTTCACGCGCCTTGTTCAGCTCATAGGCCGTGCGTCGTGTCACGACTTCCTCGCGGAACCCCACGAAAGCGGTCAGGAAATCGCGCAGCGTCAGTTGCTCTGGCCGCCCGCCATTCAGTGCGAGCATGTTGCAACCGAAGCTTGTCTGCATCGGCGTGAAGCGGAAGAGCTGGTTCAGCACCACATCAGGCGTTGCATCGCGCTTCAACTCGATCACGACCCGCACGCCAACCCGGTCGGATTCATCCGCCACCGAGGAAATCCCCTCGATCCGCTTTTCCCGCACCGCATCGGCGATCTTCTCGACCATGGTCGATTTGTTCACCTGATAGGGGA
>JAFIEL010000016.1 GCA_020832585.1 Natronohydrobacter sp.
CTGTTCGAGCGCGTGCATAGCGTGCCGCGCTCCAAGGGGCAAGCGCGCCTCAGTAAAGCCCACCTGTCGAGATCGTGCCAAGGCTTGCAGGCGCGCGCTGCACCTGCCCGCGCCCGGCATCGGGATTCTGCAGGGCCTCGTAATTTTCACCCGGCGTGAACATCGGCAGATCAGAGCCCAGCGAGAACCCCCCGTCGATCACCGCCGCAAGCCCGAAGATCGGCTCGACGCCTTCGCGGAAGAACTCCATCACCACATTCGGGCCGGTCGCATCCTCCGGCAGACGTGCGCCAGTGTTGCGGTCGATCTTCATGAAATAACCGCCTTCGGGCACGCGGAAGCGCCCGCCACCGAATTTCTTGACCGCTTCCAGCATGAACTCGTTGAAGACAGGGCCGCAGATCGTGCCCCCCCCGGCCCCGCGGCCCAATGGGCGCGGCTGGTCATAGCCGATATAACAGCCCGCCACGATATTCGAGGTATAACCCACAAACCACACATCGCGCGCCTCGTTGGTGGTCCCGGTCTTGCCAGCGGTCGGCACTGGCAGGTTCACGGTGCGCGCAGCCGTGCCGCGCTCGACCACGCCCTGCATCATAGAGGTCAACTGATAGGCCGTGACCGCATCCATCACCCGCGCGCGCCGGTGCGTGATCCACGGTGTCCGGCCCGACGGCAATGCGCGTTCATCGCAGTCAACGCAATTGCGCTGGTCATGGCGGTAGATCGTATTTCCCCAGCGATCCTGCACGCGGTCCACAAGGGTCGGTTCTACCCGCTCGCCGCCATTGGCGAACATCGCATAGGCCGCGACCATGCGGAACAGCGTGGTTTCCTGCGACCCGAGAGAGGCTGCCAGAAATTGCTGCGCACGGTCATAGACACCAAAACGCTCGGCATAACCGCCGACGACATCCATGCCGATTTCCTGCGCCAGGCGAATCGTCATCAGGTTGCGCGACATCTCGATCCCGCGCCGCACCGGCGTCGGCCCGTAGAACTGGTTTGACGCATTGGTGGGCCGCCAGATGCCCTGCGGGGTGTTCACCTCGATGGGCGCGTCATTGATGATCGTCGCAGGCGTGAACCCGCTATCGAGCGCTGCGGCATAGACAAAGGGCTTGTAGGCAGAGCCTGGCTGGCGCTGTGCCTGTGTCGCGCGGTTGAACACCGAATGCTGGTAGGAAAATCCGCCCTGCATCGCGATGACGCGACCAGTATTGACGTCCATCGCCATGAACCCGCCCTGCACATTCGGCACCTGGCGCAGCGACCAGCGGATATGGCTGCCATCACTGTCAGCCGTGACGCGGCGCACATAGACCACATCACCCACAGTCAGATTGTCTGACATCGAGCCGCGCGCCCAGTTGATATCGGCGCGCTCCACCACATGAGGGGCGTGGTAATCATCGGCAACGGCCTCGATCCCCAGCCGGGCACGGTCGGCGCTGACTTCCATCACGACAGCCGGATACCAGCGATTGCCCAGCGTGATGTCGCGCGCCAGTTCCAGATCGGCGAGAGCGTCGCGCCAGGCCTCTTCATCGCCCAGAAGCGCAGGGTCGATGGTCTGCCCCGTGGTCCGCAACCGCCCCAGACCGCGATCATACTGTTCAAGCGCACGCTGCAGCGCATGGGCTGCGTGGATCTGCATTTCCGGGTCGATGGTCGCGCGGATCGACAGACCACCGGCGAAAAACTCTTCCTCGCCGAAAGTGCCTGACAACTGGCGGCGCACTTCATCAGTGAAGTAGTCGCGCGGCGGCATCGAGGCGCGCGGATTGGGGAAATCGCCCGATTGCACGGTCAGCAGCGGCTTTTCGCGCGCGGCATCATGTTCGGCGCGCGAGATGAAGCCGTTGCGCAACATCTCGCCCAGAACATAGTTGCGCCGCGCGGTCACGCGGTCACGGTTGCGCACCGGGTGATAGCTGGATGGCGCTTGCGGCAAGGCCGCGAGAAACGCCATTTCATGCAATTCCAGATCGTCCAGCGTCTTGTTGAAATAGGTCTGTGCGGCGGCGGTCACACCATAGGAGTTCTGACCAAGGAAAATCTCGTTCAGATACAATTCCAGGATCTGGTCCTTGGTCAGCGTGCCCTCGACCCGGCTGGCGAGAATCAGTTCCTTGATCTTGCGCTCGCCCGTGCGGTCGCCCGACAGCAGGAAGTTCTTCATCACCTGCTGCGTGATCGTCGAGGCCCCGCGCACATTCTCGCCGCGCGAGGCAACGGCCTCATAGGCCGCCACGGCAATGGCGCGCGCATCAAACCCGGTATGGACGTAGAAATTCCGGTCCTCGGCGGCGATGAAGGCATTCTTCACCTGCTCGGGAATGTCGTCGATCGGGGTGAACAGACGCCGCTCCAGCGCGAATTCGTCGATCAGGCGGCCCTCGCCGGAATAGATCCGGCTGATCGTGGGCGGGGCGTAGCTGGCAAGCTGCTCATGGCTGGGCAGATCCTGACTATAGAACCAGAACACGCCACCGACCGCGACCGCAACGAAAACGGCCCCGGTTATGACGAAACTGAAAATCCCGCCAAGGAATGAAAGAATCGCTCTGAGCACGCATACCTCTTAAACACTGTGCGCTCTATACGATAAGCGCTTTGGCCCGTCAGGTCAAAACACGGGCCGGTCAACAGAAAACTGACCACGGGTCAACACTGTGCCCGCAGGAAATTGACCCTGCCCCCTGCGCGTCAGTGCCGCCTGAGCGATTGTTGCGCAAGGTCTTCGCGATGCCAGAGTTCAAGCCCGTCCGCGATAGCTTCGGCCATCCGCTGCCGCCATGCGGCATCTTGCAGATTGGCCAGATCGCGCGGGCTGGACATGAACCCCAACTCAATCAGCGCCGACGGCATGTCCACTGCCCGCAACACCGTAAAGGCCCCGGACTGCACCGGCCGGCGGTGCAGCCGGATATCGGCCTCCCCCATGCCCAAGACCAGCGCATCCGCGAGCGCCCGCGCACGCGGCGCTGTGTCCTGCCAGGCAACCGACATCAGCACGCGCGCAATCTCGTCGGTGTTGCGGTTCAGATCGACACCTGCAAGCAGATCCGCGCGGTCATGGCGTTCGGCCAGATAGGCGGCGGAATCGTCGCTGGCCTCGTCCCCCAGCAGATAGATCACGGTTCCGGTGGCAATGCCTTCGGGCAAGGCATCTGCATGCAGCGACAACAGCAGGTCAGCCCCTGCCGCCCGCGCCGCCCGGATACGCCCGTCCAGCGACACGAACGCATCGGCATTGCGAGTCATGCCCACCTCGAACACCCCGCGCCGCAGCAGAACCTCGCGCAACTCGCGCGCGAAATCGAGAACCAGATCGGCCTCGCGCACACCGCCACGTTCAGCACCGGGGTCGATCCCGCCATGACCGGGGTCAAGCATCACCAAGGGCTTTCGGGCCGTGGCGGGCAAGGCCGGAACGGCGGCCGCATCCGGATGCAGAAATGCGGGACTGGTGCGGGCGGCAAATTCAGCCTCGTTCTGCGCAAGCCGCTCGAAATCTTCCAGCGCCACGCGCCGCAGATCAAGATGGATCACAGCCTGACCGGTGTCTGCGTCCACACGTTGTTCAGATCTGTGCACCGTGAAAGGCGCTGTCAGATCGACCACCATCCGCGCCCAGCCATCCGGCAGGTGCCCGGTGCGCACAGCCCCCACAGGGGCGGTGCGCGACAGGTCTGTTCCCAATGCGACCGCCCCCCAGTCAAGCGTGTTGACATCCATCACCAGCCGCGGCGGATTGGGCAGCATCCGCACCCGGAAGGGCACAGGCTGGCTCAGCGCAAGCCGAAGCGCAATGGTGTCACGACTGGCAGTCAAGGCCGTGCCCTCGCCAAGCAGGCGCGCCTGTGCACCAAGCGAAGACTGCGCCAGGACCGGAGCGCACCAAAGCGATGCAAGCATGGCAGCGAGCACCAAAAGCGCCCGATGCGATCCGATCCGATGCTGACTCACACTGCGCCCCTGCCCTTGTTCCGGCTCTTGCCTTGGCCTGCAGTGATACATGCACACCCCGCGCCAGAAAACCGCTTTCCCGCAGATTGCCCCCGGAAATAGCGCTCACATTTCCGAAAGAGCGCAATTGCCGCATGGCCAAGGGTTGATTCCACGCCGCGTGCAGGATTTAAGAGCAGCGGAATTCACCACAGGATACGACGCGCGAAACCGGATCGCCCGACTGCGCCCCAGCAAGACAGGACTGAACAGATGGCAGGATCTTCTGACACCACGACCAAAGGCGGATCACTTCAACTGAGCGATTCCGGGCTGATTGGAACTTGTTTCGCGGCGGCTGCACTGGGTCTTCTGGTGCTCACCTCGCCGGGCAGCGGCGGCAATGCCACAACCGCCCCTGCGGCGGAGACAGGCGCTGAAAGCGATGCCGCACTTGCCGAGTCAGCGCCCGCCGTTTCAGAGGATGACCGCGAGTTCGGGGACCGGGTGCGCAGCTATCTGTTGCAGAACCCCGAAGTGATCTTCGAGGCCGTCGCGGTCTATGAACAGCGCAATGTCGCAGCACAGGCCGATATGGACCGCGCCATTCTTGAAGCCAATGCCGAGGCGCTGTTCAATGATGGTCATTCCTGGGTCGGCGGCAATCCCGAGGGGGATGTCACTCTTGTCGAATTCATCGATTATCGCTGCGGTTTTTGCAAACGCGCGCATGACGAGGTCGCAACATTGCTCGAGGCCGATGGCAATATACGTCTGATCGTCAAGGAATTCCCGATCCTCGGACCGGACTCGGAACTGGCCTCGCGCTTTGCCGTGGCCACGCTGCGCCTTGCCGGGGATGAGACCTATGAGGAAATCCATGACCTGCTGATGCGCCATGACGGCGCGATCACGCCGGAATATCTGGACGAACTGGCGGCCTCTTTCGATCTGGATTTCGAAGCCATCGTGGCCGAGATGGAGAGCGAAGCCGTGTCGACAGTGCTGGCCGAAAACCGCGCGCTGGCGCAGCGATTGCAGATCAGCGGCACGCCGACTTTTGTGATGGAAACAGAAATGATCCGCGGTTTCGTGGACGCCGATGTCCTGATCGAAACGGCGCAGGCGCTGCGCAACTGATCTGACAGCAGCGCGGTGGGTGTTCACCCACCTTGCGGCACACTGTCAAAGGCGGCTTTTCAGGGTGGGTGCAAACCCACCCTTTTTCGTGTTCAGCGCAGATCCGGCGGGGTCGCTTCGCCCGCAAGCGTCGCGACCAGCGCATCAAGCGCCTCGGTCTGGGTCCGCTGCTCGCCCAGTCGCCGCACCGAAACTGTGCGCTCTTCGACTTCGCGCGCGCCGACCGCCAGAATCACCGGCACTTTGCCAAGCGAATGTTCGCGCACCTTGTAATTGATCTTTTCGTTGCGCAGATCCAGTTCCGCCCTGATCCCCGCCGCCCGCAAGGCCGCCAGAACCTCGCGGCAATAGTCATCCGCGTCCGACACGATGGACGCCACGACCACCTGACGCGGGGCCAGCCAGAAGGGCAGCTTGCCCGCATGTTCTTCGATCAGGATCCCGATGAAGCGCTCGAAACTGCCCAGCACGGCACGGTGCAGCATCACAGGCCGATGTTTCGCGCCATCCGCGCCGATATAGGTGGCGTCCAGCCGTTCCGGCAGATTGGGGTCCACCTGCAACGTGCCGCATTGCCAGTCACGGCCAATCGCATCGGTCAGCACGAATTCCAGTTTCGGGCCGTAGAACGCACCTTCACCGGGGAACAACTCATAATCATGGCCCGCAGCCTTGCAGGCATTGCCCAGTGCGGCTTCGACACGGTCCCAGCTTTCATCGCTGCCGATCCGCTTTTCAGGCCGGGTCGAGAGCTTGATGCGCCACTGATCAAAGCCCAGATCGGCATAAATCCCCGAGAGGAACTCGATGAATTTCTTCGATTCTGCCTCGATCTGATCCTCGGTGCAGAAGATATGCGCATCGTCCTGCGTAAAGCCACGCACGCGCATGATCCCGTGCAGCGCGCCTGACGGCTCATACCGGTTGCACGACCCGAACTCGGCCATGCGCAGCGGCAGGTCGCGATAGGATTTCAGGCCGTGATTGAACACCTGCACATGGCAGGGGCAGTTCATCGGCTTCAAGGCATTGATCGTCTTGGTCTTGGCATGATCTTCCTCGACCTCGACGATGAACATGTTTTCCTGATAATTGTCCCAATGCCCCGACGCTTCCCACAGCTTGCGGCTGACCACCTGCGGCGTGTTCACCTCGACATAGCCATCGGCGCGCTGCTTGCGGCGCATGTAATCCTGCAGCGTCGTGTAGATATTCCAGCCATTCGGGTGCCAGAAAATCTGCCCCGGCGCTTCTTCCTGCATGTGGAACAGGTCCATCTCGCGCCCCAGTTTGCGGTGGTCGCGCTTGGCCGCTTCCTCCAGCATCGTCAGATGCGCTTTCAGGTCATTGCGGTTCTTGAACGCCACCCCATAGATGCGCTGCAACTGCGGCCGCGTGCTGTCGCCCAGCCAATAGGCCCCTGCAATAGACATCAGCTTGAAGGCATCGACCGGCACCTGACCCGTATTCTGCAGATGCGGGCCGCGGCACAGATCCTGCCAGTCGCCATGCCAATACATCCGCAAATCCTCGCCCTCGGGGATGCGGTTGATCAGCTCGATCTTGAACGGCTCACCTGCCGCCTCGTAATGCGTAATCGCGCGGGCGCGGTCCCAGACCTCTGTCGTGACCGGCTCGCGCGCATTGATGATCTTGCGCATCCGCTCTTCGATCAGCGCCAGATCTTCCGGCACGAACGGCTCGGCGCGGTCGAAGTCATAAAACCAGCCCTTGTCGCGCACCGGGCCAATGGTGACTTTCACATCCGGCCAGATCTCCTGCACGGCGCGCGCCATGATATGCGCCAGATCATGGCGGATCAGTTCCAGCGCCTGCGCGTCATCCTGCATCGTGTGGATGGCGATGGCCGCATCTTCCATGATCGGCCATTGCAGATCGAAATGCGCGCCGTTTACACTGGCGGAAATGGCTTTCTTGGCCAGTGACGGCGCGATGCTATCGGCCACCTGAACAGGTGTGACGCCTGCGTCATAGCTGCGTATATTGCCATCGGGGAAAGTCAGGGAAATAAGTTTTGTTCTGGATAGTGCGGGATTAACTTGAAAGCCAAGTAAGTCGTTTGCCATTGGCCGATCCTCGTCGTTTTGGCGCCCACGGAACGCCCGGTTGCGGGTTATGTCGGGCACAGTCATTCGCGGGGCGCGGAACGAAAGTCAAGCGGGGCGCGTTGAAAATCCACGCCATTGCCCGAACCGTGACAGGAGAGCCAGCCTTGCCCAGCCAACGAACCACCGTCACCATGGCCCATGAAGCGCTCGCCGCCGAGGATGACGGCCGGTCCTGCCGCGACATACCTGACGCCGCCTGCAAGGCGCAGCCGCAGAACTTCATGCGCCACAGTATTGCACTTGGTCTGTCGAAATCCGCCGATGGTCTGGCCGATCCGAAACTGGTCCTGTCCTGGCTGATGACCCATCTGGGCGCGCCGGCGGCGCTGGTGGGTCTGCTGGTCCCGATCCGCGAAGCCGGATCGCTGCTGCCGCAACTCTTCACCGCCGCGCGCATCCGTGCCCTGCAACAGCGCAAATGGGCGTGGTCAGCGGCGGCACTCGGTCAGGGGATCGGCGGGGCGATCATCTGCCTTGCCGCGCTGACACTGCAGGGCGCTTTGGCGGGCGTGGTGATTCTGGCGGGGCTGACCCTGCTGGCCCTGTCGCGGTCAGTGGCGTCGGTGGCCTACAAGGACGTGCTCGGCAAGACCATCGACAAGGGCCAACGCGGCACTGTGACAGGGGTCGCGGGCAGTTGGTCTGCTATCGTGGTCATCGTTTTCGCACTGGTGCTGGTCGCTTTCTCGGACAATCGCGCCGTCATCGTCACCAGCGCCTTGGCCCTTGCTGCCCTTGGCTGGATCATGGCAGGCGTGGTCTTTGCCGGGCTGACCGAGGAAAAAGGCGCGACCGAGGGCGGCAGGAACAGCTTTTCCGAAGCGCTTGCCAATCTGCGCTACCTGCGCGAGGACCGCCAGCTTGCCCGCTTCATCCTTGCGCGCGGGCTTCTCACCTCGACCGCCCTCGCCCCGCCTTATCTGGTGGTTCTCGCCTCGGGCGACAGTGGTGCGGCGCTTCAAGGACTGGGCGCGCTGGTGCTGGCCTCAAGCCTTGCCGCGCTGGTGTCGAGCTATGTCTGGGGCAGGCTTGCCGACCGGTCGTCGCGGCAGGTGCTGATCCTGACGGGCCTGAGCGGGGCCTTCGCCATGGCGCTGACGCTCGGTTTCGCCGCATTGGGTCTCACGGACACACTCTGGGCCATGCCACTTGCGCTTTTCGTGCTGATGATCGCGCATCAAGGCGTGCGGCTGGGGCGGTCCACCTATCTGATCGATATGGTTGGCCCCGACCTGCGCGCCGTCTATACCGCGATTGCCAATACGGTCATTGGCATTATCCTGCTCGCAAGCGGGGTATTCGGGGCGCTTGCGGCCCTATATGGCGCGGGCGCAACGCTGGCGCTTTTTGCAGTGATGGCGGTGGCAGGGGCTGTCACGGCCTATGGATTGAAGGAACTGGGCGATGGCGAACAGGCTTGAAACACCACAGGGGCGCAGACTCGCCTATCACCGCACGGACGGCGCCGGGCCGGGGATCGTGTTTCTGGGCGGCTTCATGTCAGATATGTCCGGCACCAAGGCCATCTGGCTGGAAGACTGGGCACGCAACCAGGGCCGCGCGTTCCTGCGCTTCGATTATTCCGGGCATGGCGAAAGCTCGGGCGCGTTCGAGGACGGTTGCATCGGGGACTGGGCAGAAGATGCGTATCAGGCCGTGACGCAACTGACCAAAGGGCCGCAAATCCTTGTCGGGTCATCAATGGGTGGCTGGATTGCGCTCTTGCTGGCGCGGCGCATCCCCGAACGCGTTGCAGGGCTGGTCGGCATAGCCGCCGCCCCTGATTTCACCGAAGACAGCATGTGGCCCGGCCTGACCGACGCGCAGCGCGACGAGGTCACAACCCACGGCCAGACGGCAGTCCCGAATGACTATGACGACCGCCCCTACATCCTGACCCGCCGCCTTTTCGAGGATGGGCAGCGCCAGCTTGTGCTGCGCAGCCCGCTTGCCCTGCCCTTCCCTGTGCGCCTTGTGCAAGGCACAAATGACGAGGCCGTGGCAACATCCGTGCCGCTGCGCCTGCTCGACCATGCCGAATGTCCCGACATGCGCCTCACCTTGGTCAAGGGGGCCGATCACCGTTTCTCGACCCCGGACTGTCTGGACCTGATCGCGCAGGCCATCACGCAGGTCAGCTAGACGCCGCCTGCAACAGCCCAAGGGCCTGCGCGTGCAGCGCGGGATTTGCCGCCGCGATCACCTGCCCGCTCTCGCCCACCGGCCCGCCTTGCCAATCGGTGACGATCCCGCCTGCGGCTTCGATCACGGCGATGGGTGCGGCGATGTCATAAGAGTTCAATCCGGCCTCGATCACCAGATCGACATGCCCGGCGGCCAGAAGGGCATAGGCGTAGCAATCCATCCCGAACCGGGTCAGCTTCACCTGCGCGGCAACACGCTCGAAGGCGGTGCGCTCGGCGGCCGTCCCGATTTCGGGAAAGGTCGTGAACAGGATCGCCGCATCAAGCGTTTCGGTCGCACGGGTCTTGAGCGGCTTTTCCCCCTGCGGCCCGGTCACGCACGCGCGCCCAAGCCCCCCCAGAAAACGCTCACCGATATAGGGCTGATCGATCACGCCCAGAAACGGCCCCTCGGCATCGGCAAGCGCAATAAGCACCCCCCAGCAGGGCGTGCCCGCCAGATAGCCGCGCGTGCCGTCGATCGGGTCGATGATCCATGTCAGCCCCGAAGCCCCCGACTCAATGCCCAGTTCCTCGCCCAGAACAGCGTCCTGTGGTCGTTGTTCTGCCAGACAGGCCCGGATCGCCGCCTCCGTCGCGCGGTCTGCCTGCGTGACGGGATCAAACCCCCCGGAGAGCTTGTTCTGCGCGTTCAGGTCCGGATGCCGGAACCATTCAAGGGTTCGGGGACGGGCCAGATCGGCGAGTGTCTCGATCAGACCAAGAAAACTGGCCTGCTCTTGCGGGGTGAGCGCGTGTCGGTC
Source organism: Natronohydrobacter sp. (assembly GCA_020832585.1). Classification (GTDB taxonomy): domain Bacteria; phylum Pseudomonadota; class Alphaproteobacteria; order Rhodobacterales; family Rhodobacteraceae; genus Roseinatronobacter. The sequence continues at coordinate 10,168 of JAFIEL010000016.1, forward strand.
CATCAAAAAAGCTCCGGCGCGGGGCATACCCCGCGCCGTTGCCATGCTTTGCGCTTATTGGCAAGCGCGCCCGTTTCATTCGAGCGAGATCAGGCGGCCTGCCCCAGAGCACGCGCCAGATCGAACAGGCGTTTGCGCTGCCCTTCCGGGATCGCATAATAGGTGCGCAACAATTCAAGTGTTTCCTTGCGGTTAAGCATGTCTTCGTCACCGCCCGACAAGGTTTCGTCCGGCTGCAACCCATCGAAAAAAAAGCTCGGCATGACATCAAGAGCTTGCGAAATATCCCACAGTCGAGACGCGGAAACACGATTCGCGCCCGTCTCGTATTTCTGAATTTGCTGGAATTTGATGCCTACCGCATCTGCGAGTTGTTGTTGTGTCATTCCAACCAGCCACCTGCGATGACGGATTTTCTGACCAACATGCACATCCACTGTATGACTCACAATGCTACCCTGTTCTTTTTGCCGACCAAGCTGCGGCCGAGAGTTTCAATCACAACGCGCCGCATCAGACTGCTGACAAGGCACGGCAAACACATTTTTACGGAAGCCGCGAAGGGCTGAATTCACGTTTAGGGGAAGCACGCCACATTGCACGCGAAATAGAGTGCTTCCTTGGATTGATGCGCGAAAATTGCAAATTGCGTTGCATTTTGCAAACAACCTCTGGATGAATTTTGCGACACGCAATCGCCCCTGTCGGGACCGGCTTGCACTCGGCCCGGCATCGCGGCACGTTCAGTCCGTGAACAGGAAGGACACGTCATGCGCGCCGTTATTTTGCACAAAATCGATTCTCCACCCGTCCTGTCGGACATGCCCGCTCCCCGGCCCGGACCCGGAGAGGTGCTGATATCCGTGGCCGCATGTGGATTGAATTTCGCCGATCTTCTGATGCAGCGCGGCCAGTATCAGGAGCGCCCCGCCTTGCCCTTTGTCCTGGGCATGGAGATTTCGGGCACCATCATCGCACTGGGCGAGGGTGTGACGCATCTGCGCAAGGGCCAGCGAATTGCAGCCTTTACCGGTCAGGGCGGGCTGGCCGAACAGGCGATCTGCCCGGCCAGTCGCTGCGTGCCCGTGCCCGACAGCATGTCCTTCACGGATGCCGCCGGATTTCTGGTCGCCTATGGCACCTCGCATCTGGCCCTCGATCACCGCGCGCATCTGCAACCGGGCGAGACGCTGCTGGTGCTGGGTGCCGCAGGCGGGGTTGGCCTGACCGCCGTCGAGATCGGGGCGGCGATGGGCGCGCGCGTGATCGCGGTTGCGCGCGGTGCCGAGAAACTGGCCATTGCCCGCGAGAAAGGGGCGGCCATCTGCCTCGACAGCGAAGGGATCGACCTGCGTGCGGAACTGAAAGCCCTTGGCGGGGTCGATGTGGTCTATGATGCCATCGGCGAACCGCTCGCCACCCCCGCCCTGCGCGCGCTTCGCCCCGAGGGGCGATTCCTCGCCATAGGATTCGCAGGTGGCACCGTGCCGCAATTTCCGGCCAATATCCTGCTGGTCAAGAACCTGACCGTGATCGGGCTCTACTGGGGCGGCTATCTGAATTTCGCACCCGATGCGCTGACCGGATCGCTGGCGCGACTGATGGACTGGTATGCGGCAGGCAAGATCGCGCCCCATGTCAGCCATGTGCTGCCGCTCGCGCAGGTCATGGACGGATTCGCCCTGCTCAGGGACAGAAAATCGACCGGCAAAGTGGTTATTGACCTGACCGCGTGATCAATCAGGCCGCAGCTTCGCAAAGAAGCGTTCAATTCCTGTCTATTTGACTCCGGAAATCCTTGAAACTCGGGGCAAGCTTGACGATATTACTCGCAAGTCCCTGCGCACCCGCGCAGTCTGACAAATTTTTCACGGAGGTACACATGGCAGATTACAACACCATGCGGGCACAGACGATCAGCACGACCCGCGCCGCAGAAATCGACGCAGGGCTGCGCGCCCATATGAACAAGGTCTATGGCACCATGTCCGTCGGCATGCTGATCACGGCTGCGGCGGCATGGGCGATTTCGGGTCTGACCACCACGACCGACGCCAGCATGGCTGTCGCGCAACTGGGCAACGGCACGATGCTGAACCAGTTTGGCGCGACGATCTATCTCTCGCCGCTGCGCTGGGTCATCATGTTCGCGCCTCTCGCCTTCATCCTGTTCGGCTGGGGCGCGCTGATGCGCCGTGCATCGGCCGCAGGTGTGCAACTGGGCTTCTTCGTCTTCGCGGCTGCCATCGGCCTGTCGCTCAGCTCGATCTTCCTTGTCTTCACAAGCTACTCGATCGTGCAGACCTTCCTTGTGACCGCCATCGCCTTCGCGGGTCTCAGCCTCTATGGCTACACCACGAAGAAGGATCTTTCGGGCATGGGCACCTTCCTGATCATGGGTGTGATCGGTCTGATCGTGGCGATGATCATCAACATCTTCCTGCAGTCCCCTGCAATGATGTTCGCGATCTCTGCCATCGGTATCCTGATCTTCGCCGGTCTGACGGCGTTCTACACCCAGACGATCAAATCGGAATATGTGGCCCATGCTGCCGCTGGCGATCAGGAATGGCTGGACAAGGCCGCTGTGGACGGGGCGCTGTCGCTGTATATCAGCTTCCTGAACATGTTCCAGTTCCTGCTGATGTTCATGGGCCAGCAAGAATAAGCTCGCTCCAGACGCAATCTGACAAGGGCGCATCTCAAGATGCGCCCTTTTGCGTTTTCGAGCGCCTGCCATCGGGCGCCTGTAGGGTGCGTGCTCCCGCACGCACCTTCCCCCGCGCGCGCGACCTTGCCCCTGCGCGCATCCTCGCATAAACCCAAGCCCAACTTGCCCCTTCATGCAAAGGCTGATCCATGCGCCTGACCCGCTACTTCCTGCCCGTCCTGAAAGAAACCCCGTCCGAGGCCCAGATCGTCAGCCACCGCATGATGCTGCGTGCGGGCATGATCAAGCAGGCAAGCGCGGGCATCTATTCCTGGCTGCCCTTAGGCTACAAGGTTCTGAAACGCATCGAACAGATCGTGCATGAGGAACAGATCCGCGCAGGCCATATTCCGATGCTCATGCCCACGCTGCAATCAGCGGATCTCTGGCGCGAAAGCGGGCGCTATGATGATTACGGTCAGGAAATGCTGCGCATCAAGGACCGCCATGACCGCGACATGCTCTATGGTCCGACCAATGAAGAGCTGATCACCGATATCTTCCGGTCCCATGTCAGCAGCTACAAGGATCTGCCGCTGACGCTCTATCATATCCAGTGGAAATTCCGCGACGAGATCCGCCCCCGTTTCGGCGTCATGCGGGGCCGCGAATTCCTGATGAAGGATGGCTATAACTTCGACATCGACAAGGACGCCGCGCTGCACGCCTATAACCGCCATCTGGTCAGCTATCTGCGCAGCTACGAACGCATGGGCCTGCAAGCGATCCCGATGCGCGCCGATGGTGGCCCGATTGGCGGCGATTACACGCATGAATTCCTGGTGCTGGCCGAAACCGGCGAGTCGGAAGTGTTCTATGACAGCGAAATCACCGATCTGAAATTCGGGGATCGCGCGGTCGATTATGACAGCGTGCCCGAATGTCAGGCGGTGCTGGAGGAATTCACCTCGCGCTATGCCCGCACCGATGAAACCCATGACGAGGCCGCCTTTCACGCCCAAGTCCCCGAAGCCCGCCGCCGCACGGCGCGTGGCATCGAAGTTGGTCAGATCTTCTATTTCGGCACGAAGTATTCCGAGGCGATGGGCGCCAATGTCGTCGGCCCCGACGGAAGCCGCTCCCCGGTGCATATGGGCAGCCACGGCATCGGTGTATCGCGGCTTCTGGGCGCGATCATCGAGGCCAGCCATGACGACCGCGGCATCATCTGGCCCGAAGGCGTCACCCCCTTCCATTGCGGGATCGTGAACCTCAAGCAGGGCGACGTGGCGGCGGATGCAGCTTGCGATGGGCTTTACAAGGCGCTGACCGCCAAGGGGCTGGAGCCGCTCTATGATGATCGCGCCGAGCGCGCAGGGGCGAAATTCGCCACCATGGACCTGATCGGCCTGCCCTGGCGTATCACGGTCGGGCCGCGCGGGCTGGAAAAGGGCGTGGTCGAACTGACCAGCCGCCGCAGCGGCGAAAGCGAGGAACTCTCGCCCGAGGCCGCTTTGGACCGGATTGCGCAGATTTACGCCGGTCACTGACAGCCCGCTTGACGCAGCCCCGCAAGCTGCGACATCCTGCCGCATCAGCCGCAGGAGGGTGTCATGGCGCGCAAGGTGCTGATCGGGACGACCAAAGGGGCCTTCGTGCTGCGCCAGCAGCCGGATGGCAGCTTCACCGTCAGTGGACCGCATTGCGATGGCTGGCCCATCAACCATGTGATCGGCCAGCCCGGCACCGGCAAACTCTGGGCCGGTGGCGGGGGCGAGTGGTTCGGCGCGGGCGTCTGGCATTCGAGCGATGGCGGCGACACATGGACCCTCACCCGCCTCTCGCCCGGCCAGATGGATGACTGGGCCGAACAGGATCCCGAATTCGCCGCGATGATCGGCTGGCAGAAAACCGACCTGCCCTTCGGCAAGGATCTGTCGCAGATCTGGTCGCTGCACCACTCGGGCGACAGGGTCTTCGCGGGTACGAAACCGGCGGATCTGCTGGAAAGCCGCGATGATGGCGCCAGCTTCTCACGGGTCGCAGGGCTTGGCGCGCATCCCTCGCGCCCCGACTGGCAACCCGGCGCGGCGGGGCTGATCCTGCATTCCATCGCCTCGGAACCGGGCAATCCGGGCAAGCTGTGGCTGGGCATTTCCGCAGCGGGCGTTTTCGCGACAGAAGATGGCGGTGCAAGCTGGGAACGGCGCAACCGGCTGTCAAACGCGAGAGCCTGCGCGCATCACCACCACCCCGCTGCACCGTCCGGGGGTGAGATCGGCCATTGTGTGCACAGTCTGGCCCGCGCGCCCTCGGGGGCAGGCGATCTGCTCTATCAGCAGAACCACCACGGCGTCTGGCGCAGTCAGGATGGTGGCCGCTCATGGGAGGACATGACCGAAGGACTGCCCTCGACCTTCGGCTTTCCCATCGTGGTGCATCCGCATGACCCGCAGAAACTCTGGGTCTTTCCGTTGAACGGCGACATGGAGGGGCGCTTTCCCCCGGACGCACAGGCCGCTGTCTGGCATTCCGCCGATGGTGGCGAAACATGGCAGGCACAGCGCAATGGATTGCCGCAGGAATTCTGTTTCTTCACCGTGCTGCGGCAAGCCATGGCCAGCGACGAGGGGGTGATCCCGGCAGTCTATTTCGGCACGAATAGCGGATCGGTCTTCGGCAGTTTCGACGAGGGCGCAAGCTGGCGAGAGATCGCGCGCCATCTGCCCACGATCCAGAGCGTCGAGGCGATTAGCGATTGACCCTGCCAGTCAGGGGCTTAGCTGGGATCCAGAGCTGATGAAAGGCACCCGACCATGCCCCTGACCGACCTCGCCCATCGCGAGAAACTGCCCGACGCGCTGCGCGTGCTGCTGGAAAACTACCCCCGCGCGCGCTGGGAGAGCCACCGGAATTTCGACGGGCTGACCCGCTTCTGGCTGGACCGGCACCTGATGTTCCGCCGCGCCTTGGCACAATGGCAGGCAGACACACGCGGTTTTCTGGACAAGGGCCGCGACGCCCGCGCGCATGGGCAGATGACCGCCCGGATCGGCGGCTTCCTGATCAACGAATTGCACGGCCACCACCAGATCGAGGATGCGCATTATTTCCCGACCCTCGCCGCAGCCGAAAAGCGCCTTGCGCATGGGTTCGAATTGCTCGACGCGGATCATCACGCCCTCGACAGCCAACTCGCGGACCTGACAGACGCAGCCAACACCCATCTGCGCAGCTTGCAGGACCGCAGCGCCGACGCAATGGCAAACGCAGGCGCGATGCTCGCGCGGCTGGACGGGTTCGAGCGCTTCCTCGACCGGCATCTGGTCGATGAAGAGGAATTGGTCGTTCCGGTGATCCTGCATCACGCGCTGAAATTCTGATCCCTCAAGCGGGGGCGGGTTGTCACCCACCCTGCCCTCAGATGCGCTGCAATTCGCGCACCCGCGCCGCCAGCCAGTCCAGATCCGGATCGCGCAACCCCAACTCCGCCAGATGCGCCGCTGTGTTGAACAGATAGGCGCAATTCGGCCCGCGCCCGCCCACGGCCCGCGCAATGATCTGCGCCTGCTCTTCCAGTGACAGGCCCGCGCAATACTGATCATGCGCCGGATCAATCACATAGGTCACGGCCTCGACCGCGCGTCCGTCCTGCAACTGCACCGGGGCGCGCAGTTCCAGATAGGCCGCCGAAATCAACTCGCGCGCGCGCAGATATTCCAGTGTTTCTTCCGCGATCCGCAAGGGAATTTCAAACGCCACCCCCTCGCACCTGCCCGGCCCCGCATCCAGCGCCAGCACCAGACCCGGACGCTGCACTGTGCCGCGATGATGGATCGAACGCATGCAGAAGCTGCGCTGATACCCTTGCATCCGCGCGATCTGGCGGGCCTGATAGGCAAAGCCCGGCTCCCAGATCAAAGATCCATAGCCGAATACCCAAAGCGAATCCCGCGCGCGCATGTGACTGGTCCTTTCCTGCGCCTTGGGTGTATTAGGCTTTGACCAGCATGAAAAGAGAGGCCCTGTCGATGCGGTTCCTTCTGCTTCTATCCCTGACAGCGGCGCTTCTCCTTGGCGGCTACTGGGTCTTTGCGGCACAGATGATCGAACGTCAGGGCGCAGCGATCATGGGCCAATCACCACAGCTTGACGGTCGCGTGGAACCGGTCACGGGCTTTCCGCTGGCGTTTCGTACCACGATCACGCAGCCCGTCTGGCGCAGTCGCGACGGGCGCTCGGGCTGGACAGCCGCCGGGCTGGACCTCGCATCGACCAGCTATCAGCCCAACCGGATCAGCGCGCGCTTGCCTGCGGCCCAGTCGGTCAGGCTGGGGGGGATCGACATCGCACTTGACGCGCGCGACATGCGCGCCACCGTCGAAATAGGTGCCGATCAATCGCTGCGCGCAGCGGATCTGTCGTTGCAATCTGTCCAGATCGAAGACACTGCGCCAGTCACAGGGATCGGGCAATCTGCCCTTGATCTGCGCCTGATCGAAGGGTCCAGATATGCGCTCGACGCGCAGATCAGCGATCTGCGCCTTGCGCCCGAAACCCTGGCGCTTGTCAGCCCCGACGCGTCCCTGCCCGATCTTGTGTCCCATATCGCCCTGACCGCAGAGGCAGAATTTGCCCGCGTCCTGCCCCTGCGCACGCCCTTTCCTGATCTGCAAGAACTGGTCGTGACAGAGGCGCGGCTCGACTGGGGCGCGCTGCAGGCAACCATGACCGGCAAGCTGGCGCGCAGCGCAACCGGGATGATGGACGGCCAGATCCTGCTGGTGCTGCAGGACTGGCGTCCCTTCCATGCGCTTCTGGTCGCACAGGGCACCCTGCCCCCGGATGCCGCAATGCTTGCCGGAATGTTCCTCGCGTCACAGGCGGCACCAGGGACAAACGCCGTCACCTTGCCGCTGGATCTGCGCGAGCAAGTCCTGTCGCTAGGCCCCTTTGCGCTCGCGCAACTGCCGCGATTTTAAAATCCGGCGCGAAAGCGCCCGCCCCACTGGAACGGCCGCCAGCGCCCCCAGGACATCCGCCACGAAATCCGCCAATTCACGACCGCGACCGACAATAGGCTGGATCAGTTCGATGGCACCGCCCAAAGCACTGGCACAGAGCACGATCCAGAGCCACGCATCCGGGCGCACGGCCACGGCAGGCAAGGCAATCAGGAAAAACACGACAAAATGCACCAGTTTGTCAAAATGCGGAAATGGCAGCGGCGTTTCGGGACCGGCAGGGGCCAGCATCAGCCATGTTCCGATCACCGCGAACCCGATGGCAAGGCCATAGCCTGCGATTTCTGCAACCCGTAATCTTTGCACTGCGTCCGTCCCTGCTCTGGTCTCAAGCCCGCAGGTCGCATGCACGCGTCAAAGGTTCAAGCAGGAACCTGAACTCTCGCGGCCTCTTGAACCGCTTTGGTGATCCGCGAGACCGCGCGCTCTTCCAACTGGCGGACACGCTCCTTGGAAATGCCCAAGTCTACGCCGATCTCGGCCAAAGTCCTCGGACTCTCGCTCAGATGGCGTTCGGTGATGATGCGCTGTTCGCGTTCCGGCAAGTCCTGAACCGCAGAATACAAGAGCGCCCGCCGATGCCGCGCCTCCAGATCCTCCAGCACTTGCGCCTCGGTTTCAACCGAGTCATCCTCCAGCGCTTCCATCCAATCGCGCCCGTCCTCTTCGCCATTCTGCGCGACATTCAGCGACAGATCCTGCCCCGACATCCGCCCCAGCATGATTTCGACCTGCTCTTCAGGCACATCCAGCTCGCGCGCGACCGTGGTTGACAACCCCTCGCGCCGGATCTCGCCATCGTCGAGCTTGATCAAGGTCTTGCGCAGATGAAAGAACAGCTTCTTCTGCGCCGCATTGGTCGCCGTGCGCACCACCGACCAGTTGCGCATGACATATTCCTGCATCGAGGCCCGGATCCACCACGCCGCATAGGTCGAGAACCGCGCGCCATTCTCGGGGTCGTATTTCTCTGCCGCGCGCATCAGCCCCAGATTGCCCTGCTGGATCAGATCATCCAGCGGCATCCCGTAACGACGATACCGCGTCGCCACGGATACGGCCAAGCGGGTATAGGCTTTGATCAGCCGATGCAGGGCCGCCTCGTCACGGCTGTCCCGCCAGGCAAGGGCAAGGCGATGCTCGGTTTCGGCATCAAGCATCTCGCGCGCCATGGAAGCACGGATGAACTGGCTGGTGCGCGGATCCCGTGGTTGCATCTGACCGGACCTTTTTGTTTCGACTCGATATAGTATCGTATCGCTATCATTTGACCGCCGGGCTTGTCAAGCGCAGGGGCGCGGCCTATTTCTCGTCCATGAGTGACCAGAATGCAGCCAAGGACACTGACATCGCCGATCTGATCGTGCATCTGGCCCGCATGGGCCAGTCCTGCGGCCATGCCGAGGGCACACCTGCCCTGACAGCGGCGCAATGGACCGCGCTGCGCTATTTCGCGCGGGCCAACCGGTTTTCGCGCACGCCCTCTGCCTTCTCCGAATTTCACGCCACCACGCGCGGCACTGCCTCGCAGACTGTGAAATCGCTTGTCGCGATGGGGCTTCTGGCCCGTCATAGCCATGACAGCGACGGACGCAGCACCCTGATCGAAGTGACCGAAGCAGGACAGGCGCAGTTGCGTCGTGATCCCTTGCGTGATCTGCGCCGCGTGCTGGGTGCCCTGCCCGAAACGTCCCGCGCAGCGCTGACCAATGCCCTGTCGCAAGCGATTGCAGATCTCGCCAGAGTGCGCGCGGCCCCGATTTTCGGCACTTGCGGCGATTGCAACCATCTCGACAGCAAATCCAGCTATTGCCACTGCACCCATAGCCTGCTGACACTGCCGGAAATGCAGGCGATCTGCGTCGATTTCCAGCCCGCCCGCGTCCCCGGCCAAAGCTAGGCGACGGCGCGCGGAGGGCCGCAGGCCCGACCGGGTGCGCCCCCCTCGATGGGGGGCAAGCCCGGCCTGGCCTGACAGATGTCAGGTGACAGCACCCAATTGCGCGATCGCCGATTTCAACCGCGCGATTTCCTCGCGCAGCGCCTCTGCCCGCTCGCGCGCCTCCGTCACCACCTCTTCCGGCGCACTCTCGACGAATTTCGCGTTGCTCAACCGCCCGGCAATCCCGCCCAGTTCCTTCTCGGATTTTGCGCAGGTCTTTTCCAGCCGCTCGCGTTCGGCGGCAATATCGATTACCCCTTCCAGCGGCAGCCCGAAAGTCCCCCCTTCCACCGTGACCGTGATCGACCCCTTGGGCAGAGCTGCGGCTTCCTCAAGCGAGGCAATCCGCGCCAGCCGCGTCACCAGCGCCATATTACGCCCCAGCGCCGCGCGGCCCTGATCGTCCAGATCAAGCTGGACCATGTTCAGCTTCAACCCCACCGGCACCCGCAATTGCGCACGGGCCGAGCGAATATCCTCGATCAGCCCGATCACCCAGCGCATTTCGCGCATGGCTGCGTCATCGACCAGTTCCGACCCGATTTCAGGCCAGGGCGCATGGGCGCAAAGCGTATCACGCTGCCCGGTCAGCCCCCAAAGCTCCTCGGTCACAAAAGGCATGATCGGATGCAGCAGGATCATGCATTGATCCAAGACCCAGCCCATCGTCGCGCGGGTCTCTGCCGCCTGTTCGCCGTCGAACAAGGGCTTGGCGAATTCCACATACCAGTCGCAGACCTTGCCCCAGACAAAGGCATAAAGCGCATTGGCCGCATCATTGAACCGATATTCGGCCAGCGCCGCATCCACCGCCTCGCGCACCTTTGCCGTCTCGCCGATGATCCAGCGGTTCACAGTGGCTTGTGCTGCAGGCGGCGCGCTCTGGGTCTTATGCCCCTCCCAGACGCCATTCATCTCTGCAAAGCGGCAGGCATTCCACAGCTTCGTCGTGAAATTCCGATAGCCCGCGATGCGCTGAGTATCGAGCTTCAGCACGCCCCCGAGCGAGGCCATCGCCGCATTGGTGAAGCGCAGCGCATCCGCGCCGTATTCGTCAATGATTTCAAGAGGATCGATGACATTGCCGAGGGATTTGGACATCTTCTTGCCCTTGGCATCGCGAACCAGCCCGTGCAGATAGACCTCACGGAAGGGGATTTCCTCGACCACCGCAAGCTGCATCATCATCATGCGGGCGACCCAGAAGAACAGGATATCCTGCCCAGTGACGAGGACGCTCGTGGGGAAGTATTTCTGCAATTCCTCGGTCTGTTCCGGCCAGCCCAGCGTGCCGATGGGCCAGAGGCCAGAGGAGAACCAGGTGTCGAGCACGTCGGGGTCGCGCCACAAACCAAGACAGTCTCTGGACTCCAGATCTTTTGAGCCGTGCATGTCCGAAGCGTCTACAATCTGGACAGAATCCGCTGAAACCGGACCTGCGATCCAAGGCGCGTAATAGCTCCGCGCAAGCTTTTCAGCCTCGGCGAAACTCGCAGCGCAGAAAGCCATCGGCTCATCCCAATTCATAGGCAGCCCTTGCTCATCGAGGCCCGGCCCATACCAAACCGGAATCTGATGCCCCCACCACAACTGCCGCGAGATGCACCAGGGCTCGATATTCTCCAGCCAATGGTAATAGGTTTTCTCGCCCGACTCCGGCACGATCTTCACCCGTCCCGAACGCACCGCCTCCAGCGCAGGCCCCACGACCTTCTCGGCATCGACGAACCACTGATCCGTCAGCATCGGCTCGATCACGACCTTCGACCGATCCCCAAAGGGTTGCATGATCTTCTTAGCCTCGACCAGCGGCACCGCTGCCGCCCCGTCATCCTCGGCCCCCAGCTTGCGCCCCAGACGCGGATCATCCGCCCGCGTCATCACTGCCAGCCCCTCGGCTGTAATCTCTTCCACAACCGCCTTGCGGGCCTCATAGCGGTCAAGGCCGCGCAGATAATCCGGCACAAGGTTCAGCGCATCGGCTTCGGCCTCGGACAGCACCCGCTCACCGCGCGCCACAGCCCCGGCAATCGCCGCCGCCTCGGCATAGGGTGCCCCATCATCGCGCATCTGCGCGCGGGTATCCATCAGCCGGTACATCGGGATGCCCCCGCGCTTGGCCACTCCGTAGTCATTGGCATCATGCGCGCCGGTGATCTTCACCGCGCCAGAGCCGAAATTCGGGTCAGGGTAGTCATCCGTGATGATCGGGATCAGGCGGCGATGCTCTTTCGGCCCAACCGGAATTTCACATAGTTTTCCAATAATTGGCGCATAACGTTTATCCGATGGATGAACTGCAACCGCCCCGTCGCCTAGCATGGTTTCGGGCCGCGTCGTCGCAATCGAAATGTAATCCCGCATCTCGCGGAAAATCACATTGCCGTCTTCATCTTGCTCCAAATACTCATAGGTCTCGCCCCCGGCGAGCGGGTATTTGAAATGCCACATATGGCCATCGGTCTCGATATTCTCGACTTCCAGATCGGAAATCGCGGTTTCGAACTTCGGATCCCAGTTGACCAGCCGTTTTCCCCGATAAATCAATCCCTTGTTGTACATATCAACAAAGACCTTGATCACCGCATCATGGAAATTCCCCTCTTCCCCCGCGGGTGCACCGGGTGCGCCCGACATGGTGAAGGCGTTGCGCGACCAGTCGAGCGAACAGCCCAGACGTTTCAACTGCTCGATGATCGTGCCGCCCGATTTTTGTTTTTGTTCCCAGACCTTTGCGACAAAATCCTCGCGCGAGAAATCCGTGCGCTTCTTGCCCACTGCGGCCAATTCCCGCTCGACCACCATCTGCGTTGCAATCCCGGCATGGTCCTGCCCAGGCTGCCAGAGCGTGTCAAAGCCGAGCATTCGATGCCAACGCACCAGAATATCCTGCAATGTGTTGTTAAATGCATGACCAATATGCAGATTTCCCGTCACATTGGGCGGCGGGATCATCACGCAGAAGCTCTCGTCGCGCCGCTTGGCGGCCCCGGCGCGGAAAGCGCCTGCCTCTTCCCACTGGGCGGCAATCCGCGCCTCTGCGGTTTTTGCGTCGAAAGTCTTGTCCATCGCCATCTGTCCGGCCCCATCGTCCTGAAATCCTGGCAGGTTGTAGCGTCCCGCGCGGCCAAGGGAAAGCCCCTCGGGGCAGGTGACAAATGCCCCGCGTCGCTGATAGATTCCCTCCAGTCAGGCATTGGACATTTTTTCATGGAACGAAAGCCTTTTTCATTTTGGCGTGTCGCGCGTCGTCTGGGTCTGTTCTGGCTGGGCCTGCCGCTGATCTTCGCACTGGGCTTCGGCGGAGTGGCGATCAGCATGAGCGCGCAGATGATTCTGCTTGCGCGCGATGGGGTGACGGGCGAGGCCGAAGTGCTGGCCCGACAGGTTGAGCGGCGGCGCGATTCCGAGGGCAAGGAAACCGTCACCTATTACCTGCGCTACAGCTATCTGCCGGAAGGGCGTCACGAGGCGATCGTGAAGCGCCAGAGCGTCAGCCGAAGGCTCCATGATCAGGTGCGCGAGGGGCAGTTCATTCCTGTCACCTATGCCTGGACGCAGCCAGAGCGCGCGACAGTGGATGCGCGCCATGACCGTTTCGGGCTGATCCTGTTCGGAGTCGTGGGCGGCATCGGCACCCTGGTCGCGCTGGGGCTGGGCGGATGGATGCTGTCGCGCAAACTGTCGGTCCTGCGGGCGCTGCGGCGGGGCGAGGTGCGCGAGGCGCGCGTGACCGGGCTGCGCCGCAGCAATGTGCAGAAGAACAAGGTTCAGCAATATGTCATCGACTGGGTGGATGCGACAGGCAGCACCGGCAGTTCCATGATGGACGCACAGGAAACATTGCTGCGCCATCCCATCGGCAGCGTGATCGTGGTCTATATCGACCCGAAAACCGGGCGCGGATGGTGGGAGGCGCAGATCTAGCCCAGCACCTCGCCGGCCTGAAGCGCATCGCGCAACTGTCCGACGGCCTGTGCCAGCTTTTCATCGATGATATGCAGATATTCCGTCCAGCTGTGCAGCCCTTCCAGCGGCGCGGCCCCGTCAGAAATGCCCCGCAGCGCGACCAGCGGCACCGCAAAACGCTGGCAGGCCCGCCAGATGGCGAAGCTTTCCATATCGACCATATCCTCGGCGATGCTGTCATAGGTCGGGCCAGAGACAATATTCGCGCCCGTGGACAGGCTTGCCCCCGGCAGGCCGGGGATGAAGTGGGGCAGGTCTATCCGTGCGGGCAGGTCCAGAAAGGGCGTCACGCCTTTCTCGAACCCCAACGCAGAGGCGTCCATGTCGCGGTACGCCAATGCCGTTGCCTGATAGACGCTGCACTGTTCCAGCCGCGCCGAACCTGCAGAGCCCAACGAGACAACCAGATCGGGCCGCGCGCCCTGCCGGTCCAGATCGGCCAGCGTGGCCGTGGCCACGACCGCTGCCTCGACCGGGCCAACGCCTGTCATGACCGGGGTGAACAGCGCCCGCAGGCAGGGGCCATATTCGGCCTCTGCCGCCATCAGGAACAGGACGCGCCGCCCGGCCATCCGCGTCAGCATGGATCAGCCCCGACGCGCGACATGGACGGCGCATTGCGCGCGGCCCACGACCTTGCTGGCGGTCGAGCCCAGCATCAGGCTATGCGTGCCGGGACGATGGGACGAGATCACGATGCAATCCACCCCTTGCAGATTGGCGAAATCCAGCACTTCATGGGCCGCGTCGCCTTCGGCCACGACGGTCGCGGCGTTTTCCAGCCCGTCTGCAAGGTGCGAGAGATCAGCCTCGATGGCGCTGCGCATTTCGTCGCGCCAGCCCTCGGGCAGATAGCTGAGCGCAAAGACCGGCGCGGGTTCCATCACATGCAGAAGCGTGATCCTTGCGCCGGGGGCGGCAAGTTTGCGGGCGATTTTCAGCGACTGGTCCGCATCCTGGCCTTCGTGATAGGCGACGGTGATCAGAAGATGGTTATACATGGCCCCTCCGTTGCGCTGCATCGCTGCAATCAGATCAGGAAAGCGAAAGCGCGGCAAGCCCTTAGCGCGTGGGGGTCAGATTGTCGGGCCGCTTTCCGCGACGTGTCTGCTGCACCTGACGACAGAGTTCCGCGACATGCGGCCCATCCGTGACCCGCTCGAACCCGACCGGCGGATCCCGGTGACGCCCCTGCGCATTGCCCCGCCCCCTGCCACCCGCATAGCGCCAGCCGTCATGGAACGTGTAGCGGTCGCTGAGGCGCGCGACCTGCACGGTCTGCATGCCGCGCAGATCGGCTGGAACAAGCGTGACTTCGGTGATCGGGTAGCAATCCACGCCGCGATAGAGCGTGACCCCGGCAATGGTCGGCCAATGCGCGATCAGCGCGCGCCGGTCGGTGAGCGTGTACCATGTGCCCTGACGGACCACCGCCATGGCAATGGGGCCGAATGCGCCGATCACAAGGCCAATGATCGCAAAGACGATCAGCCCGCCGATTGGGCCGGATTGACCTGCAGCAAGGCTTTCGATGACCACGAAGAGCAAAAAACCGATAATGAAGACCCCGAGCAGGATCGTTCCGTTCTCGCCCGCGCGCCATGACCAGCCGGGTTGCGGGCGGCCTTGCCAGAGAATCACCTCCTCTGGGTCGAGATAGGGTCGCCAGCTTTCATCCGGTCCGGTCATGCCCGGATTGTGCGGCAGGGGCCTGAGTCGGGCAAGGCGCATGTCGCATTGCCTGGGCATAAAAAAACCATCCGCCCGGTGGGGCGGATGGTGAATGCGTTTGTCGGCAAATCAGCGCTTCGAGAACTGGAAGCTGCGGCGGGCTTTCGCCTTGCCGTATTTCTTCCGCTCGACCACGCGGCTGTCGCGGGTCAGGAAGCCTGCCGCTTTCAGCGCGCCGCGCAAGCTGGGATCGTAAAGCTGGAGCGCTTTCGAGATGCCGTGCTTCACTGCGCCGGCCTGACCGGACAGACCGCCACCGACCACAGTGGCCATGACGTCGAACTGATCGGCGACACCGGCTACCTGGAACGGCTGGCGCAGGATCATCTGCAGCACCGGACGCGCGAAATAGACGCTCATTTCCTTGCCATTCACCGTGACCTTGCCGGAACCGGGCTTGATCCAGACGCGCGCGATGGCGTCCTTGCGCTTGCCGGTCGCATAGGCGCGGCCGAGCGCATCGCGGACAGGTTCGCGCGCAGGCGCTGCGTCAGCCGCCGGGCTGACCGCGGATTTCAGATCGTCGAGGGTTTTGAGATCTTCAGCCATGCTCATGCACTCCGCGTGTTTTTCTTGTTCATCGCGCGCACATCCAGCACTTCGGGCTGCTGTGCTTCATGCGGATGCTCAGTGCCCGCATAGACGCGAAGATGGGTCATCTGCTCGCGCGACAAGGGCCCGCCGGGCAGCATGCGCTTGACCGCCTGCATCACGACGCGCTCGGGGAATTTCCCTTCGAGGATCTGGCCCGTGGTGCGCGACTTGATGCCGCCGGGATAGCCGGTGTGCCAGTAATTCGGCTTGGCACGCTTGTTGCCCGTCAACTGCACCTTGTCGGCGTTGATGACGATGACATTGTCACCCATGTCCATATGGGGGGTGAAGGTCGCCTTGTGCTTGCCGCGCAGGCGCATCGCGATGATCGAGGCAAGACGGCCCAGAACGATGCCTTCGGCGTCGATCAGGATCCATTTCTTGTCGATCTCTCCGGCTTTGAGAGAGTAGGTTTTCATAGCATGTTCCTTGAAACAGGAAATTCCGATGACCTCGCAGCAGACCCGCGCGGGATGGACGCTTTCTACAGATTCCCGCAGCCCGGTCAAGCGCGCAATCATCAATAAAATTGTTATATAACAGTGTTTTACAATTTGGGTATTATTTTACCCCATATTAGCGCGGTATTTTCGCGCTCTATCGCAGGCGCGGCGGGCGTTCGGGGTCCAGTCCGGGGCCTGTTGCGGGTGCCGGTTGTGGCAGATCGAAGCGCAGGCCCACCCTTGCGCAATCGGCAGCGCGGGGCGCATCGGCGCTCAGGAAGGTCACATCGAGCAGCGCGGCCTCTACCCCCGAGAAGCTCAGCGCGCCCTGCACGGCACGCGCAAGCGTCGCCTCTGCACCGGGCGCTGGGTCGACAAAGGCCAGCAGATGCCCGCGCGCGCCACTTTCATGGCTGGTGCCCACCAGATAGGCCATGCGCGCCAGCCCTTCCATCCGCGCGAGACGCTGGTCAAGCGCCAGAAGCAGCGCCTCTGGCAAGCCCTTGGGCGGATGCATCCCCGTGATCCGCGAGGTCAGTTCCTGCGGGCGTTCAGCAAGGGTCTGCGCCAGCCAGTCCAGAGTTTCCGGCGGCAGCAGGCGCGAAGAGGGCGCAACCCCAAGATTGAGCCCCAGCCCGGTTCCCTGCCCTGCAAGCAATTCGACCAGCACACGCCCCGGCATGGCCGCATAGGGCGCAGGCAGGCCCGTGAACTCGGTCAGCCGCGCTTCCAGATCGAAGGCCAGAACGATCGGACCATCTTCCAGATCGAACAGTTTGGGCCGGATCTGTTCGCCTTGCGGTTCTTCTTCGAGAAGCAGGAAGATTTCCCCCTCGACCAGGCGCGCGTAGAATTGCAGGCGCAAGGCGTCGTCATCGGGTGCGGCTTCTGATGCCATCCATGCCTGATCCAGCAATGTCTGTGCCATCGTCACTACCCCCGTGTCTGACTGATCCTGTCAGCTAAAGCGCAAGGGCTGGATTGACAAGGGACAGCGCAAATCGTGGCGGTCGATGCCCCGGATCGGCGCTGCAGAAGAAAATCCCTGATGAACGCGGGAATTCATGCGAATAAGTAAATGTTTCCGGGTCGATCCGCCAGAATGCAGGACATTTTCCCCGCATCACCCCAACACCCGGACTGTGTTTCGCGGCGTGCGCTTGCCTGCGGAACAGGGTTTGCGCCTGCCTGATCCCCCGCAAGGTGCCAAGGCTTGCCACATGGACACACCCTTACTAGGTGGCTGGCAGAGATTAGACACCCCCCGCTCAAGGAGCATGGTCATGCTGCGCAACACTGCCCTTACATTGTCCCTGATCGCCCTGCCCTCGCTCGCGATGGCCACGCCGCAAGGCTGGAGCGTGCTGCTGGAACCGGCCGAGCTGGCTGGTATTCTGGAAGCTGATCCAACTGTCCGCGTCATCCATGTCAGCGGCGATTTCGCGGCGGGCCATATTCCGGGCGCGGCCTATTCACCCTATGCCAATTGGCGCGGTGGTCCCACCAATCCGGGCGCGCTGCTGCCGGAACTGGAATATGAGCTGGAAGCCGCGCGTGTGGGCGTCGATGCCGATACGCCCGTGGTGCTGGTCCATTCGGGCGAGAATCAGACCGATATGGGCACCGCCGCCCGCGTCTACTGGACCCTGAAATCCTTGGGCGTTCAGGACTTAGCGCTGCTGAATGGTGGCTTTGCGGCATGGCAGGAGGCACAACTGCCGGTCTCGACCACGCCCACCGAGATCGAGGAAACCGGCTTCATGGCCGAATGGACCGATCAGTGGTATATTTCGACCTCTGAAGTGGCGGCGCTGGTGGAGGCCGGGGAAGCGCGCCTTCTCGACAGCCGCCCCAGCGGGTTTTTCGAAGGGATCGCATGGTCCATTGCGCGCCCGGGCACAGTGCGCGGCGCCGAGAACCTTGAATATGGCGATTTCTTCGACGGAAACCGTATGGTCGCCCCGGCGCGCGCCCGCGAGATCGCCGAAGCCAAGGGCCTGACCGATGCCCCGATCACCGTGTCCTTCTGCAATACCGGACATTGGGCGGCGCTGAACTGGTTCGCGCTGAGTGAGCTGGCCGGGATCGAGAATACCCGCCTCTATGCCGAATCCATGGCCGAATACGCCATTCACGGCCATGCGCTTGACAATGAACCCAGCCGGATTGCCTATCTCTGGCGCTCGACAAAGCGCTGGGTTGACGGCCTGTTCTGACATCGGCTTGCACCTGACACAGGTCCGGTTCATTTTCTTGCCACAAATACTCAAACTCGCCGCACGCCCCCAAGCGTGCGGTCTGCGTTTCACGAAAGGGCCTGCCCCATGTTCCTGCGCCGCGCCTCGGTCCTGTTGATCGCCCTCGGCTTCACGCTTTTTGCCTTTGTCATGGCCGGACCCCGCGCGGGGCTTCTGGTCATGGTGGGGCTTGGTTTTGGTCTGGTGCTTGAAGGGTTGCGCTTTGGTTTCGCCGGTCCGTGGCGCATGATCGTCACTGATCGCGACGGCCGCGGGCTGATCGCGCAATTAATCGCTATTGCCCTTGTGGCGGCAGTGGCCTTTCCGTTGCTTGCTGCCAATCCCGGCGAGCTTGTGCCCGCTCATGCGCCTGTCGGGATCGCCATGATCCTTGGCGCATTTGTGTTTGGCGCGATGATGCAGCTTGTCATGGGCTGCGGGTCGGGCACGCTGGTCAATGCGGGCAGCGGCAATCTGGTGGGGCTGATTGCGCTTGCGGGCTTCATCGGCGGCAGTTTCGCAGGCTCGTTGCATCTGGGCTGGTGGACGGGTCTGGGTGCGCTGCCGGTCCTGTCGCTGCAGGGGATGCTGGGCGCGCAGCTTGGGCTGATCGTCACGCTGGCAGGTCTGGCGCTGGTTGCGGCCGTGACTGTCGCCCGCGCCGCCCCCGGCAAGCGGATGCCCCCGCGCCGGTTGTGGATTGCGGCCTTGCTGATCGCGGCACTGGCGCTGGCCAATCTGGTGATCGCGGGCCAGCCCTGGGGGATTGTCTATGGTCTGGGCCTGTGGGGCGCGAAGATCGCACAGGCCGGCGGCATGGATCTGGGGGCCACGGCCTTCTGGGCGGCCGAGGGCAATGCCGCGCGCCTGTCTTCCTCAATCCTGACCGATGTGACCTCGCTGACCAATATCGGCCTGTTGATCGGGGCTTTTGCGGTCATGCGCTGGCGCGCGGAACCCGGTGCACAGACGCAACCGCTGACGCCTGCCTCCTACGGGGCGGTGCTGGGGGCGGCGCTGATCCTGGGCTATTCGGCGCGCATGGCCTTTGGCTGCAATGTGGGTGCGTTTTTCAGCGGCATTTCCACCGGCTCGCTGCATGGCTGGGTCTGGCTGGTGGCGGCCTTCGCGGGCTCGATGCTGGGCATCAAGCTGCGCCCCGTCCTGCTGCGGCCTGCCAGCGTGAAAGGAGCTTTCGCATGAGCGCGCGCATTTCTCGTCCGATGGTCGCCCTCCTGGCGCTGGGGATCGTGGCTGCGATCCTTGCGCTGGATCTGGCGACAGCCGGTGCGCCGGATCTGTTCACGGCCCCGTCGGCCTTTGCCCTTGGCTCTGGCGCGGCCCCGACCGGCGCGCATTGCACCGGAAGCTGAGAAAGCCTCTGGCGGGTTGCGTGCGTTTCTGCTTTTCTGGCGCGGCACATAGCCATCGGAGTTTTCACATGCGCGCCCTTTTGCTGACCCTGCCCGCCGCTCTTGCCCTCGCGGCCTGTGTCGAAGTCGATATGACCGTCGAGGTTCTGGGCGAGGATGAGGCGCGCGTGACGGGCTTCATGCAGATGCAGCGTCAGGTCTTCGATATGTCAGGCGGCGATGCCAGCTTCTGCCCGGAAGAGGACGGTGGCACGCTGACCCTGACCGACACCCATGCACGCTGTGATTTCGACAAGACCGGCACCTATGCCGAGGTCATGCCCTCCGAGGGGGCTGGCGACTCGCCTGCGGATGTGCAGGGCGAATTGACCTATCTGGGTGAAAACCGCGTGCGCGCCTTCCTGCCGCTGGCCGCGATGAATGAGGGCATGGAGGATATGGGCGATGATCCGCAGATGCTGGCCATGATGCGCCAGATGTTCGCGGGCATGTCTGTGAGTTTCACGATGAAGGGGCGCGAGATCGAAAGCTCGACCGGCACGATCTCGGCAGATGGCACCTCGGCCTCGATCCAGATGGGGGTAGATGACCTGATCGCCCCTGACGAGGACCGGATCGGCAATTTCGAGACGATCCTGCGCTTCTGATCTGCGCGGGCGACAGACAAAAGCCCCGCTTCACGCGGGGCTTTTTCCATAGGGTCACGCCTGATGGGCGCGCAGATAGGCGACAAGCGCCTGTGTTGATGGATCCTTGTCGGACGCATCCGCGCCCTCGATCACCGGCCCGAGTGCGTTTGCCAGTTCCTTGCCCAGCTCCACCCCCCATTGATCAAAGGAATTGATGCCAAGGATCACGCCTTCGACAAAAACGCGGTGTTCATAGAGCGCGATGATCTGGCCCAGCGTGAAGGGCGTCAGTTGCGGATAGATCAGCGTGGTCGAGGGGCGGTTGCCCGGAAACACCCGGTGCCGCGCCTGTCGGTCGAGTTCCGCGCCCTCCAGCCCTTTCGCGGCCATGATCGCGCGCGCCTCGTCCAGTGAGCGGCCCCGCAGCAGCGCTTCGGATTGCGCGAGGCAATTCGCGGCCAGCAACCGATGCTGATGCGCCAGTTCCGGCTCATGACCCTGCGCTGCCAGCAGAAACTCGCAAGGCACAACGCGGGTGCCCTGATGGATCAGCTGATAAAACGCGTGTTGGCCATTGGTCCCCGGCTCGCCCCAGACCACTGGCCCCGACTGGCGCTCCAGATCGCGCCCATCCATGCCGACGCGCTTGCCGTTGCTCTCCATTTCCAGCTGCTGCAGATAGGCGGGCAGCCGTGCCAGTCGCTGATCATAGGGCAGCACCGCGCGCGTGGCATGGCCGCAGATCTGGTTGTGCCAGATGCCCACCAGCGCCAGCAGAACCGGCATATTCTGCGCAAACGGGGCCTCGACGAAATGCTGGTCCATCGCGCGCGCACCGGCCAGAAATTCGTCGAAGCGCGCAGGCCCCACCGCCAGCATCAACCCCAGCCCGATCGGCCCCCAGACCGAATAGCGCCCGCCGACCCAATCGGCAAAGCCAAAGACCCGCTCAGGCGCGATGCCGAAAGCGGCGGTCTTCTCAAGCGATGTGGACACCGCCGCGAATTGCGCGCCCGGATCGGCCACTTTTTCGGCCATCCAGTCGCGCGCGGTGCGGGCATTGGTCATCGTCTCGATGGTGGTAAAGGTCTTGGAGGCCACGATCACCAGCGTCGTTTCCGGGTTCAGCCCTTTCAGCGTATCGGCGATATGCGCGCCATCGACATTGCTGACATAATGCAGCCGCGGCCCGTCATGCCAGGGTGCCAGCGCGAGTGTGGCCATGGCCGGGCCAAGATCGGACCCGCCAATGCCGATATTGATGACATCGGTGATCGCGCCGCCCTGCCCTGTAATGCGCCCTGCGCGCACATCTTCGGCAAAGGCATAGGCGCGCGCGCGCACCGCGCGCAGCTCCGGCATGACATCCGCGCCATCGACCGTGATCACCGCATCATCGCCCGCGCGCTGCGCCACATGCAGCACGGCGCGGCCCTCGGTCTCGTTGATCTTCGCGCCTGAAAACATCGCATCGCGGGCACGCGCTACGCCGCTCTCCTCCGCGAGTGCCACCAGCAGATCCCGCGCCTGTGGGTCAACGTTGGTCTTGGAGTAATCCAGCCGCATCGCGCCGGCCGAAACAGTGAAATCCGCCGCCCGGCCAGCATCCTCGAACAGTTCCAGTATATGCCGCCCCTCGCAGGCGCGCTGGTGTTTCGCAAGCTCACTCCAGAGGCTCATCGCAAACCCTTCTTCATCTTGCCTTAAATACTCAAGAACCGGGGCGCAGCCCCGGCCTTCCCTATTCCGCCCAATGCACCTGCGCCTGATCCAGCACACAGGCAATCGGCGCTTCTCTGGGCGACAGTTTCGCAGCCCGTTCCAGTGCCGCGCGCTTCGCCGCGCCCGTGATCAGGACATGCACCCGCAATGCGGCCTGCAAAACCGGCGCGGTCAGGGTGATGCGCGGCTCGCCCGCAGCCTCGGCCCGCATGGTCATCAGGGGCGGGGCATTGCGCTGCAGAGCCGCTTCCAGATTGTCAGCCCCCGGAAAGAGCGAGGCCGTGTGCATGTCCTCGCCCATTCCCAGCAGCAGGACCGAGATCGGCAGATGCGGTTCAAGCCCTGCGCTCAAGCCCTCCAGCCCGTCCT
>JAFIEL010000205.1 GCA_020832585.1 Natronohydrobacter sp.
GGTGAATCATGTTCTCAAACCGTTGTCGAGGCAGGACTATTTCAGCAGCCTGTTAAACTTATTAATCTTCACTTTATCGTATTGTTGATCAAACGGTAGGTGATAAATCATCGTATCTCTTATTTCCGATTTCTTGCACTTAATCATCGGGTAAGGACGCAGGAGGAAATCTTCAAGAATCTCTACACTCAAAGCCTCTGCAAAATGCCTTGCTCTTTCAGACAACTTTGTTGAAGTTACAAAGACCGGTTTTATTTTATTTAGATCAAATGAATTTTTAAAGAGTGGAAGGTTTAATGATGCTTCCTGATTCGTCAACGCATACTCTACTGCTGTTGCATATAGCTGCATGATGTGTTTTTCTCGAATATGCTTATGAGAAGACCAGTATTTGCACTGAACTATAAGAGTAGTATCACCTCGAACAGCAATCAAATCACGGCCTAAATCCTCTAGGCCCTTTTCAATACCAATGTAGCTTACACTGTATCCTTGCTCCTCAAAGTGATAACCAACAAATCGTTCATATTCAGCACCAACTTGCCAATTTGTTTTCTTTTGTTGTGCCCAACGTTTCAGTGCGAGTTCACTACGTTCTGCGCTTGAAAGGCGCGCAAAATCCTCTGGTCCAATAAATTTCAAGATAGGGTCATGTACCCCACTCAGCTCAGGAATATTCTTCTCCTCAGCCTCTGTGACAAATTTTTCAAGATAATCTTCTAAGCTATCATCGAGCATCTCAGATACCCAAGGAAACATCCCTTCGACTGCATACAGACGGTAGCTTAGATGACGATATCGCTTCTCAAGCTCACGGAAACTACGCTTGTACTCATTTACAATATCTATTGACTTGTAAGCTCTCCTACCTCGAACGTAGATGTAGCCAGAAGCCTTCCTACCCCGCAGCTCCTCAAGATCTGAAAAAGCTTTCTGCAACCAAGGGAACAACTTTGCCCGCTCAGAAAAAACCTGTCTTTCTTCGATTATTTCTGACTGAAGGTCGTTGAGTTCTTCAACCAAACTATCTCGTTCAGACACATTTTTCTTCACTAGTGATTCAAGCTCATTTACCCTCCCCTTCAAGAGGGTTCGTTCTTTCCCGTCAGAAAAAACAAGATAGCCAATGGCCAACCCTAAAAAGACAAGTACGAAGTATTCCATCAAAGCTTCCTGATCCACCCATTTTAGATTACATCTCGCGAATACCACCCCGCAACCCCTTCCCTTCCCCCCCATCCCCAAGTATAGCGTGCGCTCAACCCCGACCCGGAGCGAGACCCATGCAAGGCAGTGCCAACCTCACCATCATGATCAACGCCGCGCGCAAGGCGGGCCGTTCGCTGGTCAAGGATTTCCGCGAGGTGGAAAACCTGCAGGTCTCCTCGAAGGCCGCAGGCGATTTCGTCAGCCGCGCCGATATCGCCTCGGAAAAGATCATCCGCGAGATGCTGATGGACGCCCGCCCCAATTACGGCTGGTGCGGCGAGGAATCCGACCCCGTGGAAGGCAAAGACCCCACCCGGCGCTGGATCGTCGATCCGCTGGACGGGACCACGAATTTCCTGCACGGGTTGCCGCATTGGGCCGTGTCCATCGCGCTGGAATTCAAGGGCGAGATCGTGGCAGCCGTGGTGTTCGACCCGGCCAAGGATGAACTCTATGTCGCCGAAAAGGGCACGGGCTGTTTCATGAATGACCGCCGTTTGCGCGTGTCGAACCGCAACAGCCTGACGGATTGCCTGTTTGCCACGGGCATCCCCTTCGCCACCAAACGCACCCTGCCCGCCATGATGCGTGATCTGGCGCAGCTCATGCCCGCCTCGTCGGGGATGCGGCGCTGGGGGGCGGCCTCGCTTGATCTGGCCTATGTCGCGGCGGGTCGTTTCGACGGGTTCTGGGAGCGCGAGGTCAAGCCCTGGGACATCGCGGCCGGGCTTTTGCTGGTGCGCGAGGCCGGGGGCTTCATCGCACCGATCCGCGAGGGCGAGAATATTCTGGAGCGCGGCGAGGTGATCGCGGCCAATGCCGAGATCTTCGAGCAACTGGCCCGGATCATCCGCACACGCCCCGAATAAGCCAAGGCGCTTTTCAGCCGCGCAGGGCTGTGGCATGAGGGGGGTATTGCAATGCAGGACCGTCCCCATGCCCAAGATCTTCATCCTCAACGGCCCCAATCTGAACCTGCTGGGCCAGCGCCAGCCCGACATCTACGGGCATGAGACGCTGGAGGACGTGGCGCGCATGTGCACGACCGAGGCCGCGCAACTGGGGCTGGAGGTGGATTTCCGCCAATCCAACCACGAAGGCGCGCTGGTCGAGATGATCCACGAGGCGCGACATGCCGCACAGGGGATCATCATCAATGCGGGGGCGTATACGCATACCTCGGTGGCGATCCTGGATGCGCTCAATACCTATGACGGGCCAGTGATCGAGGTGCATATCTCGAATATCCACCGGCGCGAGGCATTCCGGCACCATTCCTATATCGCGGCCCGAGCCGATGCGATGATCGCGGGATGCGGCACGCAGGGTTATCTGCTGGCGCTGACGCATCTGGCGAAACGGCTGGGATAAGCGGCGCGCGGGCATAAGACTTATAGGGGGGGCGTAAGTCCCGGTTTTTCGACGTATCCTGATGTCGGGGAGTATGGTTGACAGCAGAGCAGAGCAGAGCAGACGCATGCGCGAGACAATGATTACCATGGAAGCTGTCGCCAGCAAGAGGGACGAGATGATACTGGTGATCGACGACCATCCGCTGTTCTGCGAAGCACTGCAGATGACGCTCTCGGAGGCACTGGGCAAGGCCCGGATCGAGACGGCGAGTTCGCTGGGCGCAGGGCTGGAGCGTATCCGCGGGGGGCTCGAAGTGGATGCCATCGTGCTCGATCTGAACCTGCCGGATGTGGCGGGGCTGGACGGGCTGACGCGGCTGCGCAACGCCGCGCCGGGCGTGCCAGTGATCGTGGTTTCGTCCATGTCAGAAGATCGGATCATCACGGCGGTCCTGCATGCGGGTGCTGCGGGGTTTGTCCCCAAACACAGCCCGCGCGAGGCGTTCGTGACCGCAATCCGCGCGGCTGGACAGGGCGGGATCTATCTGCCTCAGGGCTATACGGCACCCTCCAAGACTGCAGAAACCGATGGCGAGCGCAGCACGATCGACCGGCTGAACGAGTTGACGCCGCAGCAAGGACGGATCCTTGCGCTGGTCTGCGAGGGCTATCTGAACAAGCAGATCGCCTATGAGCTGTCGATTTCCGAGACCACGGTCAAGGCGCATGTCACGGCGATCCTGCGCAAGCTGGGGGCGCAAAGCCGCACCCAGGCGGTGCGGATTGCCAATTCGGTCAGTTTCAACCAGATTCTGCGCGACAAGGGCAAGCCGTGAGCTGAAACAAGGATGTGCAATTCCTTTGCGCTGCGCGCAAAACCTGCGCTAGATTTGCGGCACAGGCGGATCTGACAGCCATGGGAGGGGTGCTGGATGCAGTCGTCAGAGCCATTCATCACACATGCCCAGTCGTCTGCCCCTGACAGCGCGCAGGCGATGGGCGAAATTCTGGCGCAGTTGAAACCGGAAGATCTGGCGCTGATCGTGCTGTTTGTCGGTGAAGGTCATGATCTGGCCAAGATCGAGAGCGCGCTTGTCCCGGTGGCACGGCTGACGCAGATCATCGGCTGCACCACAGCGGGCGAGATCGGAAAGGGCGGCTATCTGGAAGGTCAGATCGTGGCCATGGGTCTGCCGCGCAGCCTGTTTCGCGTGGCCACCGGGCGGCTGGCGGATCTCAGCGCCTTCGAGCCAGAGCGCGCGCGTGACCTTGCCTTCAATCTGCGCGCCAAAGTCACCTTCTCGACTGCGGACTGGGCCAATGAAGTGGCGTTCCTGCTGACCGACGGGCTGTCGCTGATGGAGGATCAGCTTGTCTGGGCACTGTCGGAAGCCTTGGGTCAAAGCCCTCTGGTCGGTGGTTCGGCGGGTGACGGGCTGAATTTCAAGCAGACTTTCGTGATGCATCAGGGCCGGTTCATCACCGATGCCGCCGTGCTTGCGGTCCTGCGCACGCCCTGCCGGGTGACGGCGTTTCGCTTCGATCATCTGGAACCCACCGACAAGCGCATGGTCGTGACCG
>JAFIEL010000206.1 GCA_020832585.1 Natronohydrobacter sp.
CCTCTTGTGTTCAAAGCGGCGGTCTGCCCTGTACGGCGCGAGCGACCATTGCGATGAGGAAGAGGACGAGGAAGATCACGAAGAGGATCTGTGCGATTGATGATGCGGTGCCTGCGATCCCTGTGAAGCCAAGTGCCGCAGCGATCAGCGCCACGATCAGAAATGTCAGTGCCCAACCAAGCATGATATGTCCTTTCGACCTTGAGTGTCGCAATAACGCGACCATTGCAGACATAACGGATCAGGCGGTGATCGGTTCCGGGCTCGGGGGGTCAGGGCAAGATCGGTGGCAAGGGGCAGGTGGCGCATATGCAAGACCCGCGCCTGCGGGCGCGGGTTGGTCAAGCAGCGCAGTCAGGCCCGATCAGCCGTGCAGCGTCAGCCGTGCAGCGTCAGGCGTGCAGCGTTTGGGTCGAGGCGAAGAACATCGCCTGAGAGACAGCGGAGCGGACCTGTTCCTCGTCGAAAGGTTTGGGGATCAGGAAGGCCGGTTCGGGTTTCTCGCCGGTCAACAGGCGCTCGGGATAGGCGGTGATGAAGATCACCGGCGTATCGGGGCTGTCGCGCAGCAGTTCGACCACGGCATCGACGCCGGAACTGTCATCGGCAAGATGAATGTCGGCAAGGATCAGGTCAGGCTTTTCGCGCTTGCCAAGGGAAACGGCTTCCTTGTGAGTGCGGGCAATGCCTGTCACGTCATGGCCCATATCGGTGACGATGCTCTTGATATCCAGCGCGATCAGCGGTTCATCCTCGATGATCTGGATGCGACCGCGCACGGATTTCGACATTTCGCGATAGGCGATCGCCACCAGTTCCTGTGCTTCCTCGACCGAGATCTGGATGATCTGGGCGATGTCTTCGAAGGAGAACTCTTCGAGCGCGCGCAGCAGCAGCGCTTCACGGGTGTTGGTGGTCAATTCCGCCAGCAAGGACTGCGCGCGGGCTTCGATCCCGTCGACGGGGTCGCTGCCGACCGGGGCGCCGGTGCTTTGCCAAACTGTATGAAAGGCGCGAAAGAGCCCCATCTTGGGTGACAGGCTGTCATCAAGAAGATCGCGGTTGTCCAGAATGGCTTCCAGTGTTGCGGCAGCATAGCGGTCCCCGGTTTGCTGCGACCCTGTCAGGGCGCGCGCATAGCGACGCAGGAAAGGAAGTTGCTGGGCAATTTGCATCGATGTCGACATTTTGTCCTCAAGACTTGTTGCGTCGTGCTCTTCTCGGTAACTCGGCAGATGATGCCGAAACTGGAAAAATCCAAGACTTTCACGATTTCCTTGGAACCGAACCTGCAGAATCGTGTTTGGTTCCCTGAGATGGTACAAAAAAGAGCCGCCTGTCTTTGCTTCTGGACATGCGGTCGGCGCAATCTACGAGAATGATATGGCAATGCGACGCAGTGAGCCCGAATATGAAGATGATGTGCCCGGCGAGGTGGCGCGGCAGATCGACGAGAATCTGAAGCGGCTTTACGGGCCTTCGGCGAATGATGAGCTTCCGGCGGATTTGCAGCGCCTGATCGCGTCGCTGCGCGCAGGGGATGCGAGCCCCGGTGCGAGTCCCGGTGCGAGTCCCTCTGCGGGGGCCGAGAGCAAATGACAGTCTCAGAGCCGTCTGACACTGATCCGCGCGACGAGATCGTGACCCATCTGGCCGCGCTGCGCGCCTTTGCACGGGGCCTGACCGGCAATGCCAGCAGTGCGGATGATCTGGTGCAGGAAACCGTGCTCAAGGCATGGGACAAGTTCGATCAGTTTCGGGCTGGCACCAACCTGCGGGCCTGGCTGTTCACGATCATGCGCAACACCTTTCTGTCGGGGCGACGCAAGAGCGTGCGCGAAGTGGCAGATCCCGAAGGCACCTTCACCGCCCAGCTTGCCAGCAAGCCCGATCATGACGGGCGCCTTGCCCTGCAGGAATTGAATGCTGCCATGCGCGCGTTGCCGCTGGAGCAGCGCGAGGCGCTGTTGCTTGTGGGCGCGCTTGGTTTCTCGATCGAGGAAGCGGCAGAGACCTGCGGCTGCGCACCCGGAACGATCAAGAGCCGCGCCAACCGGGGCCGCGCTGCGCTGGCGAAGCAACTCGGGCTGGCCAAGGGCGACGAAGTGCTTCCGGGCGACAAGACCGTGACCGGTGTGCTCGCTGCCGCGCCTGCGGCCTTCTGACAGCAACGCAGAAGAGGCGACGTGCCAAAACGGGTTTTCAGCAACAGACTTGTCACCCGCCTGTCTGTGGTTCTCACTCTGGCGCTGGTGCCTTTGGGAGCCATCGCGATCTATTCCGAATATGACGGCTGGCAAAGCCAGCGCGCCGTCATGGCGGCCAATCTGATTTCGCGCACCAGCGATGCGGTTCAAGGACAGCGCGCGCTTCTGGGCAGTGCGATGGATGCCGCGCGCATTCTGGGACCAAATCTGCTGGAGCTTTTCGATGATCCGGTGGCCTGTTCCGATTATCTGGCGGAGTTCATCGACCAGACCGGGCTCTATGCATTTGCGGGTTTCATTTCGGCGCAGGGGCAGATGGACTGCGTTTCTTCCGGCGAAAGGCAGGATTTCAGTGGCTCTGACGGCCTGGCGCAGACCGAACAGGATCCGCGCCCGAATTTCAGCTTTCAGCCGCTGGGCAGTGTGACCCGGCAGCCGGTCGTGCTGGCCAACTACCCGCTCGTGCAGGAGGGTGAGCTGCAAGGGATCGTCGCGATTTCGATCTCACTGGCGACGTTTCAACTGATCTCGACCCCGCGCGACCCCGATACCGGGCTGATCAGTGTGGTGCTGGTCAATGCGCAAGGCCATACACTGACCACAACTGGCCTGACCGAGAGGACAGAGGTCATGCCCGATACCGACCGGATCGCGCAATTCATTGCGCAGCGCGAAGGTATTTTCATCGCCCCCAGCCTGAACGAGAACGAGCGTGTCTATACTCTGGCAGAGTTGGTGCCGCGACAGCTCTATGCGCTTGGGAGCTGGTCCTCTGACATGACACGGGCAAGCCTGACGCCCAATCTGTGGCGTATCGCGTTTCCGGTGCTGATGTGGATCGCCTCTGTCGGCGCGCTGATCCTGTCGGTGCATTATCTGGTGGTGCGGCATCTGCGACAGATCAATGTGCAGTTGCGCCGGTTTGCCTTGGGCAACCGCGCTGAATTCCAGCGTCTGCCCGATGACGCCCCTGCAGAGCTGCGCGAGATCGATTCAACCTTTTCCAAGATGGCGCGGATTATCCGGCGCGACGAGATCGAGCGCGAAGCCGCGCTGCAGGAAAAGACGGTTCTGCTCAAAGAGGTGCATCACCGGGTCAAGAACAACCTGCAACTGATCGCCTCGATCCTCAACCTGCAGATACGGCGGTTGCAGGACGCCCAGGCCCGCGTGATCCTGAAGGGCGTGCAGACGCGGGTGCGCGCGCTGGCCTCCATCCATCGCACGCTGTATGAAGAAACCGGCGTGTCGAATGTTGATGCCACAGTGTTTCTGGAGAGCATCCTGCGCGACAATCTTGCCCTGGCTGCAACACAGTCCCGGAACCTGACGATCCGCACGCAGTTTGACCCTGTCATCATATCGCCGGACAAGATCATACCGGTTGCCTTGCTGTTTTCCGAGGCGCTGACCAATGCGCTGAAATATGCCACGGCAGAGCCGGGGGGCGACGCGCCGAACCTGTCGGTCACGCTTCGACCCGAAGGGCATGGGATCGAGCTGTGCCTGCGCAATTCCTGTGCGCCCCCCACCGCCACCTCCACCACCGCCACCGCCGCCGCCGCCGCGACCGACAGCGGACTGGGGCGCGAGCTGATGACCGCCTTCGCACTTCAGATCGGCGCCGAACTGGATATGGGGGCCGTCACCGACGCGCAGGGGACCGGCTGGCAGATACGCCTGAGACTGACCGACAGCACCCAAGAGGCCGATGCCCCTGCGCACGAGCACGAAAGCAAGACAACATGAAGGAAACAAGGCCAGAACTTGCCGATCCAATCGAG
>JAFIEL010000207.1 GCA_020832585.1 Natronohydrobacter sp.
GCTCAGTGTCATTGATGCATTGATCTTCGCCGAAGGCCGCGTGATCCTTGCGCGGATCTTCCAGATCGTCGTGTTCGTGCCTTTCCTTGCTGTCGCATGGCGGCGATTGCAGGATACCGGCAAGCCCGGCTGGTGGGTGCTGATCCCCTCTGCCATTGTGACGATCAGCGCGATCGTGGCCGGCTCGATCAGCCGTCAGGTGATGGCAGGTCTGACCGATGGCGGGCTGCCATCCACGGTGCTCAGCGCGCAATCGGGGGTGCTTGTCATTCTGTCGCTGGCGCAGATCATCGCGGGGATCCTGATCATCTGGTGGATGACCCGGCCCAGTCAGAAGGGCGCAAATGCCTACGGCCCCGAACCGCGCGTGCGCGGCAAGTAACACACTCCAGTTTCTCTCTGTCACAGAGGTGCTAAAATGAACGATCACAGCCCAGGCCCGATGCAGGGCGAAACCTTCCTCGAAGGGCAGAACGCGGCCTATGTCGAAGCGCTGCAGGCCCGCCATGCGCAAGACCCCTCGTCAGTCGATGAGGTCTGGTCCGAATATTTCCGCGCATTGGGTGAAGGGGCGCAAGACGCGACCCGCGCGGCGCAGGGGCCAAGCTGGGCGCGGCGCGACTGGCCGCAGCAGCCCACCGATGAACTGACTTCGGCGTTGACCAGCGAATGGCCCGCAGCCCCCGCCGCCGAAAAGAAGGCCGCAGGCGACAAGATCGTCGCCAAGGCTGCAGAGAAAGGCATCTCGCTCTCGGATGCGCAAGTGCGCGGCGCCGTGATCGACTCGCTTCGGGCGCTGATGATCATCCGCGCCTACCGGATCCGGGGCCATCTGGTCGCCGATCTCGACCCATTGGGCATGCGCAAGGAAGAGCCGCATCCGGAGCTGGACCCGCGTTCCTATGGCTTCACCGAAGCCGACATGGACCGGCCCATCTTCATCGACAATGTGCTGGGTCTGGAAGTTGCCAGCCTGCGCCAGATCATCGACATTCTGCAGCGCACCTATTGCGGCACTTTCGCACTGCAATTCATGCATATCTCCGACCCTGAGCAAGTGTCCTGGCTGAAAGAGCGGATCGAAGGCTTCGGCAAGGAAATCCAGTTCACCAAGCAGGGCCGCCGCGCGATCCTGAACAAGCTGGTCGAGGCCGAGGGTTTCGAGAAATTCCTGCATGTCAAATACATGGGCACCAAGCGCTTCGGTCTTGACGGGGGCGAGTCGCTTATCCCGGCGATGGAGCAGATCATCAAGCGCGGTGGCGCCTTGGGTCTGAAGGAAATCGCCATCGGCATGCCGCATCGGGGCCGCCTGTCGGTTCTGGCAAATGTGATGGGCAAACCCTACCGCGCGATTTTCAACGAATTTCAGGGCGGCAGCTTCAAGCCCGAAGATGTCGATGGCTCGGGCGATGTGAAATACCACCTTGGCGCTTCCTCTGACCGGGAATTTGACGGCAACAAGGTGCACCTGTCCCTGACCGCGAACCCCTCGCATCTGGAAGCGGTCAATCCGGTCGTTCTGGGCAAGGTGCGCGCCAAGCAGGACCAGATGAATGACAGCGAACGCCGTCAGGTCATGGCGGTGCTGCTGCATGGCGACGCGGCCTTTGCGGGTCAGGGCGTCGTGGCCGAGGGCCTTGGCCTCTCGGGGCTGCGCGGGCACCGCACGGGCGGGACCATGCATATCATCGTCAACAACCAGATCGGCTTTACGACCGCGCCGCATTTCTCGCGCTCCTCGCCCTATCCGACCGATATCGCGCTGATGGTGGAAGCGCCGATCTTCCATGTGAATGGCGATGACCCGGAAGCGGTTGTGCATGCCGCGCGTGTGGCGACCGAATTCCGGCAGAAATTCCTCAAAGATGTCGTGCTCGACATCTTCTGCTACCGTCGTTTCGGCCATAACGAAGGCGATGAGCCGATGTTCACCAATCCGGCGATGTATACCCGGATAAAGAAGCACAAATCCACGCTGCAACTCTATACCGAGCGGCTGGTCGCGGATGGGCTGATCCCCGAAGGCGAGATCGAGGATTTGAAAGCGGCGTTTCAGGCCTTCCTGAATGACGAATTCGAATCCGGGAAGACCTACAAGCCCAACAAGGCCGACTGGCTGGACGGGCGCTGGTCACATCTGAACCGCGAAGGGGCGGAATATCAGCGCGGCGAGACCTGGATCCCGAAACCGATGATGGAGGAAGTGGGCGCAGCGCTGACCCGCGTGCCCGAGGGCTTCAACATCCACAAGACCGTCGCGCGCCAGCTTGACGCGAAAAAGGCGATGCTCGAGACCGGCAAGGGCTTTGACTGGGCCACCGCCGAAGCCCTGGCCTTTGGCTCGCTTGTCACCGAGGGCTACCCGGTGCGTCTGGCCGGGCAGGATTCGACGCGCGGCACCTTCTCTCAGCGCCACTCCGCCTTTATCGACCAGCAGACCGAGGATCGCTACTACCCCCTGAACAACATCAAGGAAGGTCAGGCGCGGTATGAGGTCATCGACTCGATGCTCTCGGAATATGCGGTGTTGGGTTTCGAGTATGGCTATTCGCTGGCCGAACCGAATGCACTGGTGATGTGGGAAGCGCAATTCGGTGATTTCGCCAATGGCGCGCAGATCATGTTCGACCAGTTCATTTCGTCCGGCGAGTCGAAATGGCTGCGCATGTCCGGGCTGATCATGCTCTTGCCGCACGGGTTTGAAGGGCAGGGGCCGGAACATTCCTCTGCCCGGCTGGAACGCTTCCTGCAACAATGCGCACAGGACAACTGGATCGTCGCGAATTGCTCGACGCCTGCCAACTATTTCCACATCCTGCGCCGTCAGATCCACCGCAGCTTCCGCAAGCCGCTGGTGCTGATGACGCCGAAATCCCTGTTGCGCCACAAGCTCTGCATCTCCGAGGCCGAGGATTTCCTCGAAGGATCGAGCTTCCACCGCGTGCTTTGGGATGACGCGCAGAAGGGCAACAGCGACACGCAGCTTGCGCCCGATGACAAGATCCGCCGCGTGGTGATGTGCTCGGGCAAGGTCTATTTCGACCTCCTGGAAGAGCGCGACACGCGCGGGATTGACGACATCTATCTGCTGCGGGTGGAACAGTTCTACCCCTTCCCGGCAATGGCGCTGTTGAAGGAACTGGAACGCTTCCCGAATGCCGAAATCATCTGGTGTCAGGAAGAGCCGAAGAATCAGGGCGCCTGGTCTTTCATCGAGCCCAATATCGAATGGGTTCTCAACCGGCTGAACGGGGTCAGCAAGCGACCGCGCTATGTCGGCCGCGCAGCGGCTGCATCTGTCGCGACCGGGCTTGCCAGCCAACATAAAGCACAACAAGAGGCGCTTGTGAACGAAGCGCTGACAATCGAGGGATAACAAGCACATGTCCACCGAAGTTCGAGTCCCCACTCTGGGTGAAAGCGTCTCGGAAGCCACCGTCGCCACCTGGTTCAAGAA
Source organism: Natronohydrobacter sp. (assembly GCA_020832585.1). Lineage (GTDB taxonomy): Bacteria > Pseudomonadota > Alphaproteobacteria > Rhodobacterales > Rhodobacteraceae > Roseinatronobacter. The sequence goes on from JAFIEL010000207.1 coordinate 3,461, forward strand.
GCCCGGTGATGCTGTCGCGGTCGATGAAATGCTCTGCGAATTGGAAACCGACAAGGTGACGGTCGAAGTGCCCTCGCCGATGGCGGGCACCCTGACCGAAATCCTCGCGGATGAGGGCAGCACGGTCGCCGCTGGCGGGTTGCTGGCGATGATCAGCGAGGGCGGTGCCGCCGTGACACCGACCCCCGCGAAAGCCGCAGACCCCGCCCCGGCCGCGACCGAAGCCTCTGCCGCGCGCGATGTCGAGGACGCGCCCTCTGCCAAGAAACTGATGGCCGAAAAGGGTCTGTCGCCGGATCAGGTGACAGGAACGGGTCGCGACGGGCGCATCATGAAGGAAGATGTGCACAAAGCCGCGGCGGCCCCAGCGGCTGCGCCGACTGTGCCCACCCCGGCAGCCCAACAAGCCCCGCGCGGCCCTGTCTCGGCGGATGACGCATCCCGCGAAGAGCGCGTCAAGATGACCCGCCTGCGCCAGACCATCGCGCGCCGCCTGA
>JAFIEL010000208.1 GCA_020832585.1 Natronohydrobacter sp.
TATAGAAATACGGGATCGAGTAGCGCTCGCGGCCAGAGCGGTTGATGACCCGGTGCAGGGTCGAGCGATAGCGGTCATTTGTCCAGCGCGCGATCATGTCGCCAAGGTTGACGATATAGGCACCGGGCATGGGCGGTGCCTCGATCCAACTGTCCCGCCCCATGACCTGCAAGCCGCCGACCTCATCTTGCAACAGAAGCGTCAGCCCACCGAAATCCGTATGCGCGCCTGCGCCCAATTCGTCAGGCACCTCCGGGCGTGAGGGCGGATAGTGCAGCAGGCGCAGAGTTGCGGCAGGGTCAGTCGTGAAGGCGCTGAAATGATCCTCTCGCAGGTCCAGCGACAGGGCAAGGCCGGACATGATACGCTCGGCGACAACACCAAGGGCTGCGAAATAGGCCACCATCACAGGGCGAAATTCAGGCAGATTCGCGGGCCAGAGATTCGCCCCGGCATTGAAAGCCCCGGCCCTGACGCGCGGATGATCAGGGGCCAGGTCTTCGCCGATATAGAACCCCTCCTTGCGATCGGGCAGCGCGCCTTGCTGCAAGGTCTGGCCGCCCAGATGCTCATAGCCGCGATTGGCGGGACTTTGCGCCTTGTCCAATGCCTGTTTTGCCGTCATGGGCAAATCGAAAAAGGCACGGGTTTGCGCCATGGCGGCATCAATCAGGCTATGTGGCACGCCATGGCCGACACAATAGAAGAACCCATGCTCCAGGCAGGCGGCACGCAGGTCGCCCCCCACCGCGCGGCGCGCGGCAGGGTCGGATGCCGCCAGACCAGAGATATCGATAACCGGCAATCCCATCACTTTCTCCCGAAATTCGCGCCAAGGCGCATCTGGATATAGTCATGCGCGGTCATCGGCGGGTATTTACCTTCCGGTCCGGCCAGAAGCGTGTCCATATTGGCCTGCGCGAAATAGGCGATGGAATAACGCGGCCCAAGATATTCCTGCGGTTTTGGCATGCGCACGCGGTGCAGGTTCGACAGCAGCTTGTCATCCGACCAGCGCATCAGCATGTCGCCGATATTGCAGGTGATCACGCCGCCGATGGGGGGCACATCCGTCCATTGCGTCGCGCGGCCTTTCTCGTCCTTGCCGGGGCAGACCTGCAAGCCGCCTTGTCCGTCTTTCTGGTGCAGAAGCGTCAGGCAGTCGAAATCTGTATGTGCGCCCGCGCGCCAGAACTTGAAATCCTCGGGCTTGGCATCTTCCATACCCAGATAATGGATCAGCCGAAGGGTGGATTGATACTCTTTCGTATCTGGCGCGTGGCCATCCGTGAAGAAGCCCGGCGGAAAGCTGAGGCGCTCGGCGAAGCAGTCGAGCACTTTCATCGCCACCGCCCAGTTGTGGCGCTCGAAGGCAAGCATGGTCTCGCGGAAGCCAAAAAGCTCCGCCCCCGTGGGCCAGAGCCCCGACATGCGCGGCAGGGTGATCTGGTAGCTTTCCTTGCGATCTGCCGTGCCAGTCGAGGGGCGCACCTGCGCCATGTATTCCCAGCCCGCATTGGTGCCGGGCCGTAGCGGATATTTCGCCTTGGTGTCGTTGGGCATATCGAAGAAGCCTGCCGAAAGCGCGAAAGCATCATCGATCAGGCTTTGCGGGATGCCGTGGCCGGTGAGCTGGAAAAAGCCGATACCTGTGGCTGCGTCCCATAGCGCATCGCTGATCTCCTGCTTGCGGTTGAAATAATCGGACAGGTCGATCTGCGGAATATCGCGCTCGACCTCTTCGCCATAAGCGCCGAGCCCGGCTTCCTTGTTCAGTTCCGCGAGTGTGTAGTCCGTGGTGCTCATCTTGGTCTCTCCTTCGAGCATTGGGGGAGCAATGACCGCGCCCTCATGGGGCGCTGACTGCTTCTACTCCGAGGGTTAAACAGGTTCGGGCGCGAGATGCCTTGTCAGATTACCAGTCGTTCGGGCGGCTTCACGGGCGAGTGCGGCCAGATCGAGGCCCGGCACCTTCCCATCCCGCACGATAAAGCGCCCTGCGACCATGCTGTGGCGCACGCGTGCGGCCCCTGTGACCATGGGCGCAAGACCGGGGTCGTGCAGGCCGAAATTGCGCGGATGGTCGAGGTCGAAAAGCGTGATATCGGCAGCTTTGCCCACGCTCAACTCGCCAATTGCAGGCAAGCCCAGTGTTTTTGCCCCGCCCATCGTGGCCCAATGCAGGATCGTGCCGGGGCTGATGGCGGCCACGCCCTGCGCCGCGCGGTGTAAAGTGAAAGCACTATAGAGCGCCCCTCCCATATCCGCCGCTTCATTCGCGCCCGCACCATCGACCGCGAGCGAGACCGTGCCACCCGCGCGGTGCAGTGCAGGAGCGGGCGCGATGCCGGAGCCAAGCCGCGCATTGGCTTGCGGGCAATGTGACATAGCCGTGCCAGTTTCGGCCAGAAGAGCGATTTCTTCGGGCGATATATCGACCAGATGCGCAAACCAGACATCCGGGCCCAGCCAGTCGAACCCTGCGAGCCACGGGACGGGCCGCTTGCTGAAATCGCGCAAGGTTTGGGCGGCATAGGCCGTGTTTTCCGACAGATGCGCATGCAGGCGCAGGCCAAGGCGGCGGGATTCCTGCGCGATTTCCGGCAGCGCCCCGGATGGGAAGTTGAAATTTGGCGTGGTGGGTGCGCAGGACACGCGGGTCATCGCATCGGGGGCGGGGTCATGCCAGCGGGCCGCGGCCTGTGCTACGCCGTCAAGAAACTGCGACACGCTTTCGACAGGCGCGGCGGGCACGCCGGGGCCGAAATCACGACCGCGCGCCATGCCGCCACGCGCCAGCACGAAACGCAGGCCAAAGCGTGCGGCTTCCTCGAACAGCACTTCGGCAGGGTCATAATCATAGCGGTCAGAGAAGACATAGTGGTGGTCACAAACCGTCGTCGCCCCAGTAAGCGCCAGTTCCGCAAGACCAATCCGCGCCGAGATGCGCAACGCCTCCTCATCGAGTGCAGGCCAGTAAGTATAGGGCACCTGCTCCAGCCACAAATCGAGCGGCGCGTTGATGGAAAGCCCCTTGAGCACAGACTGAAACAGGTGATGATGCGTGTTGACAAGCCCCGGCGTGACCACGCAGCCGCGCGCATCAAGCACATCTTCGCCGGGCTGGGGCGACAAGATGCCCATGGCCGTGACGACACCGCCCTCAATGCGGATCGCCCCTGTCAGCCGGTTGCCTGCGGCATCGCCCGTCCAGCCATGTTCGATATTGGTGATCAGCATCAGCGGCGTTCCTTGGGCAGTGACCACGGGAAGAACAGACGCTGTGAAAGGCTGACCACCTGAAACAGGATAAGCGACATGGCAACCAGCACCACGAGGCCCGCCCATGCCTGCGGCAGCCGGAACATCGACGTTGAAAACTGGATGAAGAAGCCGATCCCCACATCTGCGGCGACGAATTCTGCCACAACAGCCCCGATCACGGCCAGTGTGACCGAGATTTTCAGCCCGGAAAAGATATAGGGAACCGCATAGGGCAGCCGGATCTGGGTAATCTCGCGGTATTGCGGCGCGCGCAGGCTGCGCGAGAGTTCAATCAATTCGGGCGGGGTGGCCATCAGCCCGGTCGTCATGGAAACCACCAGCGGAAAGAACGCAATCATGAAGGTGATGACCACGCGCGGCGCGTCATCCGTGCCAAGAACCACGATGATAATGGGCGCGACCGCCACAACCGGCACCGATTGGATGACGACCAGCAAAGGATAAAGCGCGCGCGACATGAGCCGCGATTTCGCAAGCCCGATGGCGATGGGCAGCGAGACAGCGATTGCCACGAGATAGCCGATCAGCGCCACGCGCAAGGTCGCCCAGACATGCGCGCTCCAACGCGCGGGGGTGACTGCGCTGAACCCCTCGATGATGCGGGTGGGGGCTGGCAGGATGAAGGACGGGATCGCGAAAACCCGCGTGGCAGCTTCCC
>JAFIEL010000017.1 GCA_020832585.1 Natronohydrobacter sp.
GGATGGTGGACAGATGCAACCCATGGAGTTTGTCCCCGGCCCCGAGACATCGCGGAGTTTCCGCGATGCCTTGGGGCAATTCGCCACCGGGGTCACACTGGTCACGATCAATAGCAGCGAAGGACCGATGGGCTTTGCCGCCAACAGTTTCGCGGCCGTGTCGCTCGACCCCGCGCTGGTGCTGTGGTCGCCTGCGAAATCCTCGCAGCGCTTCCCGCATTACCTGGCCGCGCAGACCTACGCGATCCACGTCATCCCGCGCGATGCGCAGGATCTCTTGGGGCGCTTCGTGCGTGGCGGCCCCGGTTTCAACGGTCTGGAATACACAATGACGCCCGAAGGCGTGCCCGTTCTGTCGCAAGCGCTTGCGCGTTTCGACTGCCGCCAGCACGCCATCCACGAGGGCGGTGATCATGTGATCATCGTGGGAGAGGTCTTGCGCGCGGCCTGTCAGCCGGGCGCACCCCTGATTTTCAGTCAGGGACAATATGGCGGCTTCAGCCCCATCGGCTGAAACGCAACCGGCATCCTTTGGGAGAGGGCTGCCGCAACAGGGAGGAGAGACCCGGATGCAGGTGCTGATTGGCCTGTCACGACTGTTTGCGCTGTTCAATGCCAGTGCCCTTACTGTGGGGCGCTGGCTTGGGGCGTTCTGCATCCTGATGATGGTGGTTTTCATCCTCGCACAGGTGTTTTTCCGCTATGTCATCGGCACGGCGCTGCCCTGGCCAGAAGAAGCCTCGCGGTTTCTGATGCTCTGGTCGGCGGGGCTGATGATCGGCACAGCCTATCGGCGCGGCGGCTTTGTCGCCATCGAATTGCTGGTCGTGCTCTTGCCGCGTCTGTTGCGCCATTTGCTGACACTCGCGCTGTTCAGCCTGGCGCTGATCATCCTCTACAAGGCCTGGCAGATCGGCCTGCGCGAAGTCACCGGTCTTGCGGGGCGCTTTGGCACGGACAGTCTGAACGTGCCGACCAGTTGGGATCTGTCCACATGGAAGAAAGTGCCGAAAAGCTGGCAGATGACATCCATGCTAGTGGGCATTGGCGCGCTGATCTCGGTCACGCTGGAACTGATGCTGCGCGAGGTGATCTCGCTTCTTGGGCGCAGTGCAGACCTGCCTGAAATTTCCGATCAAGTGGTTCTGGGGGCCGAATGACATGCTGAGCTTCTTCCTGCCCGTCTTTCTGGTCTTCCTGTTCCTTGGATTGCCGGTTTTCTTCGCGCTTCTGGCCGCGCCTGGCATCCTGCTGTACCTGTCAGGGATGGAGCGCGACATCACGCTTCTGTATCGCAATGTCTATAATGGCATGGACAGCTTCCCGCTGATGGCCATTCCCTTCTTCATGCTGGCGGGCGAATTGATGAACCGCGGCGGCATAACCTTGCGGCTGGTCGAATTCAGCCAGGCGCTCGTCGGTCACTTCCGGGGCGGTCTGGCGCATGTGAATGTGCTGTCCTCCATGCTGTTTGCGGGCATGTCGGGTTCTGCGGTCGCGGATGTCTCGGCGCTTGGCTCGATGCTGATCCCGGCGATGGAAAAGAACGGCTACAAGAAGCGCTTTGCAGCCGCGATCACCGCTGCCAGTTCCATCATCGGACCGATCATCCCGCCCTCGGGCATCATGATCATCTATGCCTATGTGATGGGCGAAAGCGTGGCCGCCCTGTTCCTTGCGGGCATCGTGCCGGGGATCCTGATGGCGGTGGGACTGATGATCGCCGTCGCGGTGATGGCGGACAAATATGAACTGCCTGCCGCCACAAAACGCGCAAGCTGGGGCGAGCGTGGGCAAGCCAGTTTGCGCGCCTTCTGGCCGCTGATGACGCCGGTCATCATCCTTGGCGGTATCCTTGGCGGCATCATGACCCCGACAGAGGCCGCTGCCGTGGCCGTGGGCTATGCGCTGATCGTGTCGCTTTTCATCATGCGCTCGCTGAAACTGCGCGAAATCCCCGATGTGCTGACCCGCGCAGGCATCACCTCTGCAGTCGTGTTGCTGCTGGTCGGTGCCGCAATGGCCTTCAAGACCGTGGCGGCCCTTGCCCGCACACCCGAACAGATGGCGGGCATCATCCTTGCGCTGTCGGACAATCCGCTGATCCTGCTGTTCCTGATCAACCTGCTCTTGTTCATCGTCGGCATGTTCCTCGATGCAGGCCCCGCGATCATCATCCTCGGGCCGATCCTTGGGCCGATCTTCATCGAACTGGGTGTCGATCCGGTGCATTTCGCGATCATCATGGCGGTGAACCTGACTGTCGGGTTGCTCACGCCACCGATGGGACTTGTGCTGTTCGTCACATCGTCGGTTTCCGGTCTGCGGCTGGAAACCCTGTCGAAAGCGATTCTGCCCTTTCTGGCGGTGCAGGTCGCGGTCATCTTCCTGCTTACCTTCATCCCCGCGCTGACGCTGACAGTGCCGCGTCTGTTCGGGTTCGTTCAATGATCTTCAAACATCCAAAGGGAGGAAAACCACAATGTTGAAGACAACCCTCAAATCGCTGCTTGTGGCCACGATGCTGGCGGCACCAGTGACGGCTTTCGCGCAGGACATCACGCTGCGCGCAACCGCAACATCCAATGAAGATGACGAGGATTATGACGGCCTCGTGGTCTTCAAGAACTTCGTCGAGAACGCGTCCAACGGCGCAATTGCCGTTGACCTGTTCATCGGCACCCAGCTTTGCACCCGTGGTGACGAGTGTCTGGCCGGTGTGGCCGATGGCTCGATCGATATTTTCGTGTCCACCTCGGGCGGCGCGGCCGGTCTGTTCCCCTATATCCAGGTGCTCGACCTGCCCTATCTGATGAGCGATGACCGCGAGGCCGAGCATGTCCTGTCCAGCAATTTCGTCCGCGAACTGCGGGAGCTGATGCTCGAAGACAGCGACGGGCTGATCCGTCTGATGACCGTCGGCAATACCGGTGGCTGGCGCAGCTACGCCAACACCCTGCGCCGGATCGAAACCCCGGCCGATCTGGCGGGCCTGAAGATGCGCACCGTCCCGGCGGATCTGCCGCAGACACTGGCCACAGCCCTTGGCATGGCACCCACGCCGATTGCCTGGCCTGAGCTTTTCACCTCGCTGCAAACCGGTGTGGTCGAGGGCACGGCGAATGGCATCACCGACATCATGAACATGCGCTTCACCGATGCCGGTCTGAAATACCTGACGCTCGACAATCACAGCTATATGGGCGCGTTCTGGTTCATGAACAACGAGCGTTTCCTTGGCATGTCGGACGAGCACAAGCGCGTCATCCTCGACGGTTTCGCCGCTCTGCAACAGGCCACTTTTGCCAGCCCGAAGCGCAAGGAAATCGCCGCCTATGAAGCGTTCCGCGCCGCTGGTGGTGAAATCTATGTGCCGACCGACGAGCAGAAAGCCCAGTTCAAGGCCGCTGCCGATCCGGCTTTCGACTGGTTCCGCGCGAATGTCCGCATGGGGAATGAAGTGCTTGACAGCTTCATGGCCTATGCCGCTGCCGCCAGCGAAGCAATCGAAGCCGAACGCATGGCGGATATGGAATAACCCTTTCGCATTGCACACAGAGAAAGCGCCGCGATTCTTCGCGGCGCTTTTTTGCGTCAGACAGGTGCAGCGATGCCGGTCCGCAGGTCTTCCAGCACCATGTCGCTGTGTTTCTCGCCGATCATGATCGCAGGCGCATTGGTGTTGCCCGACACGATCTCTGGCATGATCGCGCAATCGGCGATGCTCAGCCCCTCTATTCCATGCACGCGCAGGCGGGCATCCACCACAGCGGTAGGGTCACTGTCTGGCCCCATCTTGCAGGTGCCAGTCGGGTGATAGATGGTCGTCGCGCTGTTGCGCACCCAGTCCAGAAGGGCCGCGTCGTCACTGTCCGCCACACCCGGTCCGGGCTTGTATTCATCCCGGATTTCATCACTCAGCGGCGCATGGCGCGCAATGTTGCGGGAAATGCGCACGGCCTCGATCATGGTCCGGCAATCGGTTGGCGTGGCCAGATAATTCGGATGGATCCGCGGCGCGCGATTCGGATCAGCGCTGGCCAGTTCCAGATGGCCACGACTTTCCGGGCGCAACTGGCAGACCGAAACCGTGAAAGCAGAGAAGTTGTGCACCCCCTCGCTGGGGCTGTCCGCCGACCAGGGCTGGATATGGAACTGAATATCCGGGGTTGCCAGATCGGGCGAGGTGCGCACGAAACCGGTCGCGAGGGATGCGGCCATCGTCATCGGCCCGGTCCGGCTGGTTGCGTATTTCAGCGCGATCCGGATCTTGTCGATGGGGTTGCGCACTTCGTCATTCAGCGTGGGCTTTTTCGTGCGGAACACCAGCCGCGCTTGCAGATGATCCTGCAGGTTGCGCCCCACGCCCGGCAGATCGACGCGCGGCGTGATCCCCAGCTTGCGCAAATGCGCGGCAGGGCCAATCCCCGAGAGCATCAGGATCTGCGGCGATCCGATCGCCCCTGCCGACAGAATCACCCGCCCATGTGCCCGCGCAGTATGCAACGCACTATCCGCGCCGCGCCATTCCACCCCGATGGCGCGCTTGCCGTCGAACAGGATGCGCGTGATCTGCGCGCGGGTCAGGATTTGCAGATTCTCGCGTCCGCGTGCGGGGTTCAGATAGGCCACCGCCGAACTGCACCGCCGCCCGTTACGGCTGGTCAGCTGGAAATAGCCCACACCTTCTTGCGTGGCGCCATTGTAATCAGGGTTGAACGGATAGCCCGCTGCCTGTGCGGCCTTGACCCAGGCATCGCAGATCGGCCGCGACAGGCGCGCATCGCTGACGGAAAGCGGCCCGCCTGTGCCGTGAAACGCATCCGCGCCGCGTTCCTGATCCTCGGATCGCCGGAAATAGGGCAGCACCTGATCCCAGCCCCAGCCCGGATTTCCCATCTGCTGCCAGCGGTCGTAATCCTCGGGCTGGCCGCGCACATATAAAAGCCCGTTCAGCGACGATGACCCGCCAAGCACCTTGCCGCGTGGCCAGGGCAGGCGGCGTCCGTTCAGCCCCGGATCGGGTTCCGTCATGTAGCACCAGTCCAGCGCCGGGTCGCCCATCGTCCTGAAATACCCCACAGGCACATGAATCCACGGATTCAGGTCCCGCCCACCCGCTTCCAGCAAGAGCACGCGCAGTTTCGGATTGGCGCTCACACGGTTGGCAAGCGCGCAACCGGCCGATCCAGCGCCCACAATTACGACATCTGCCTCGTAGTCGAACATCTGCCCCTCCCTGAACCGATTTTCGATAGGAAACTTCTTGACACATAGGGATACTGATGCTTTTTTGAAACCACAAGTCTCAATAATCGACATTACCAAAATTGCCGCTTAGTCTAAACTCAGGGAGGAGACCATGACTAATCGAGACCTTTCCGGCATTTCCCGCCGGGATTTTCTGCGTATCACACAGCGTTTCGGGATGAGCTCGACCATGCTCGCCCTTGGCGGCATGACGGGGGTGATCACGCTCCCCAGTCTGGCCAAAGCGGTCGAGTCGCGGTATGAGAAGCGCTTCGCCAAGGAAGCGCGCCACACGCTGCGCTATGGTGCCGCCGGGTTCAACGCGCGCAACCTGCTGGTAGAGCGTAACGGGATTCTGGAATTTGTCCGCGACATCGAAGAGCGCACGGATGGCGAAATCCGCATCGAGTTCATCGGTGACAACCAGATTTGCGGCCAGCTCGACTGCGTGACCAAGACGATGGAAGGCATCGTCGATCTGTATTCGGCCTCGACCCAGAACTCGGCCGGTGGTGCGCCATTCATGAACGTGCTGGACTATGCCTATGTCTTCCCCAGCCGCGCCGCGCAGTATCATTTCTTCTATCACCCGGACAGCAACAAGGTGTTCCGCGAACCGCTGGAGGAAATGCACGGCATCAAGTTCCTCTTCACCCATGCGGAATTGCGCGGCATTTTCCTGGGCAATACCTGGCGCGACAAGCCACTTGTGACCAGCGTGACAGAACTCGCGGGCACCTCGAACCGTGTCACAGGGACACAGCTTGGCCGACTGGCCATGGAGTTGATGAACCTCAACCCGCGCCCGATTGCCTGGGAAGAAACGCTTGACGGTCTGCGTCAGGGCCTGATCGACGGGGCCGAAACCTGGGCTTCTGCGGTGGCCTATGCGAATATGTCGCCGGTTGTTTCGCAGGCAGTTGACCTGCGCTTCTTCTGCGGCACCGAACATACTGCCATGTCGTCAGAAAGCTTCGACAAGCTTGGCGGCGACCTGCAGGATGCGGTGATGGAATCCTCATATCTGGCGCAGATCGCGGCACAGTATGCCAACGAGGCCGCGCTCGTGAACACTGTGGGCTTCTCTAACCCGCAGAAGGAAGGCACGATCTTCGCCGAACACGGTGTGCGCAACGCCTTCCTGTCGCCCGAAGCCCTGCGCGAGGCCGAGGAAATGTGCTCGCCAGAGTTCCAGCCCGCGGCCTGGGAACAGTGGCGTGAACGGATCAATGACTGGGCCGATGGGCTTGATACCTATCAGATCATCCATGACGTGGCCCGCGAAATCCCGGCAGATATGCTCGTCGAGAATGTCGAGCCACGCCGCTGGTGGAAATCCTGATCCGGCGACCATGACACCTGCCCGGCCACTGCGCCGGGCAGCTTTTCAGCGAATCTCCACATTACAGCACCCGGCGGCGCGTTGCGTCGGCGGCATATGGTGTCGAATGTGACAACAGCAAGGTCATCTGACGATGGAAGAAGTCCTGACAGGGGTCATCGCAATCTGGGATGCATTGATGGCGGGACGACCTCGCGGCATCTCGCGCGCCTTTCGTGATCCGTCCTTCTACTGGGTCATCGGCTTTGCGGTCTTGCCGCTTTCCTTCGTGATCATGCTGGTGTTCCGCCGCGTGAAACTGCTGGACCGCTATCTGGAACCCACGGCCATGTTCTTCATCTACATGGCAATTGCGATGATCATCTTCGTCGAGGTGATCCGCCGTTTTGTCTTCAACGTGCAGGCGGCCTGGTCCACGACATTACCCCCTTATCTGTTCCTTCTGCTGACCTGGATCGGTTGCGCCTATAACGTCAAACTGCGCGCACATCTGTCATTTGGCGAGGTACGGGCGATGATGCCGCCCAAGGCGAAGCTGGCCATGTCCTTTCTCGATGCGATCCTGTGGTATGTCATGGCCGTGATCGTCGTGGTGGCCACCCTGCGCCTGACCGCCAATTCGGCATCAAACTTCCAGCTTCTGCTCGGCACCGATCATGTCATGCGCTGGTGGTTCTACATCTGCGTGCCAGCGTCCTGGCTGATCCTTTATGCCCGCGTGCTCGAGAACCTGCTCGCAGACATCCGCAGCTACCGTGTCGGTCAGGAATTCGGTCTGACCAACGAACTTGCCCGTGAATAGGACGTGACCGCCATGACCGACGGAACCCTGACCCTGATCTTCTCTCTCATGGCCACGGGCCTGTTCATCCTTGGCGTGCCGATCTTTCTGGTGATCGGTCTGTGGGTTGTGACCATGAGCTTTGTCGTCAACCTGACGCTGGACAATATCGGCTTCGCCTTCTCGGCGGTGTTCACCACGTCCTTCGCACTGCTCGCAATGCCGCTGTTCATCCTGACCGGCGATCTGATCAACCGCTCAGGCATTGCACAGCGCCTGTCCGCCTTTGCCTATGCCTGTCTGGGCTGGCTACGCGGCGGGTTGGGCATGGCCAGTATCGGCGCCTGCGGGCTGTTTGCCGCCATTTCCGGGTCGAACTCGGCCACGACCGCGACCATCGGCGCAATGATGCATCCGCGCATGGTCAAGAACGGCTTTGACGAACGCTTCGCCGCCGCCACTGCAGCGGCAGGGGGCACGGTCGGTATCATCATTCCGCCGTCGATTATCTTCATCGTCTATGGCTTCATCATGAACCTGTCGATTTCCGAGCTGTTTCTGGCCGGGATCGTTCCGGGGTTGCTGATGGTCTTGGGGATGCAGCTCACCTGCTGGATCATTTGCCGCAAAAATGGTTGGGGGCATCTGATCCGGTTCGAGATGAACCGCGTGATCCGCACGGCCTTTGGCGCGTGGCTGGGCTTTTTCGCCATCGGCCTGGTCCTGTGGGGGATCTATACAGGCAAATTCTCGCCCACCGAAGCGGCCGGGGTGACGGTGGGTTTCTGTATCCTCGTGGCACTGATCTCGCGCCCGCTCTATCTGTTCATCAACCGCGGCAAGAGCGAGAGCGAAGATCTGACCCGGACCCCAAGCTGGATCGAAATGGTGCTGGTAGAGGGGTTCCGCCTGCGCGATCTGCCTGCCGTGGTGCTGAACTCGGCACGGATCGCGGGGATGCTCGCGCCGCTGATCGGGATTTCAGTGGTGATGCAGCAGATCCTGTCGCTTCTGGGGGCAAAAGACGCCATCGAGGGGTTCCTGACCGGGATCGGCGGCTATTACGCAGTGCTGCTTCTGTGCATGCTCTTCGTGTTCATCGCCGGGATGGTGCTGGAAAGCCTGCCCAACACGATCATCATGGCCCCGATCCTCGCCCCGATTGCCGCCAGTGTCGGTGTCGATCCGGTCCATTTCGCGGTTGTCTTCCTGATCGGCGGCTCCATCGGCTTCATCACACCGCCTTATGGCCTGAATCTTTATGTCGCCAGCGGTGTGACGGGCGTGCCCTATATGCGACTGCTGGGCTATATCGTGCCCTATATTGTCGCGCTGATCGGCGTCTGGCTGCTGGTGGCTTTCGTTCCGTGGCTATCACTGGTATTGACCTGACCCTGAAGGGGCCAAGAAGGTGAGTGCTTGTCATGACACATCAGATCACGACCCCGGAGGACGACGAGGACCGAAGTGAACGGATCCCGACGACCCTGCGGTTGCTGACATTGCTCGAAGAGGTTGTCCGGCGTGGTGGCCCAGTCACCCCGACCGAATTGACCGGCACCACCGATCTGCCCAAGGCCACGCTGCACCGCCTGTTCCAGACTCTCGAGGCCGAGGGCTACCTGCAGCGCGAACCCGACGGGCGGGCCTATTCCGTGGGCCCGCGCACGCGCTCGCTGGCCGTGGCCACCATGTCCTCGATGCGGATGCGGACCCCGCGTCTGGCAATCATGCGCGCCTTGGCCAAGGATATCGGCGAGACCTGCAATTTCGCCATCCCCGACCGCGAGGCGATGGTCTATCTTGACCGGGTCGAAACCGAATGGCCGCTGCGCGTGCAATTCTCGGTCGGTGCACAAGTGCCATTCTATTGCACGGCAGGCGGCAAGATCTATCTCTCCACGCTCAGCAATCTGCGTCTGGACAGCTATCTGCGCAATGCCGATCTGGTGCAGATGACCCCCAACACGATCACCGACCCCGATGCCCTGCGCGCAGAAATCTCGAAAATCCGCGAACAGGGATTCGCCGTAGACAACGAGGAATTTCTCGAAGGTGTGATCGCCTTCGCCATGCCGTTGCGAGACCAGTATGGCCGGATGCCCGCCACGATTGCCTTTCAGGGGCCAACCCAGCGCATATCCATCGAACAGGGCTATACCCATCTGCCGCGCCTGAAACGCGCGGCAGATGAATTGTCGGCGCTGCTGTAGGCGCGCGTTACGGGATCAGCACCAGACTGCCAGTCGTGGCGCGCGCTTCCATGTCGCGATGCGCCCGCGCGACATCAGCCAGCGCATATTCGCCGCCAATCGTGATGCTGACCTTCCCGCTCTCGACCATCGCAAACAGCTCTGCCGCCATCGCCTGACAGGTCGCATGATCCGCGATATGGGTAAACAGCGTGGGCCGCGTCAGTTGCAGCGACCCTTTCGCGCCCAAAATACCCAGATCGAACGGCGGCACCTTGCCAGAGGCATTGCCGAAACTGATCATCATCCCCAGCGGACGCAGACTGTTCAGCGAAGGCTCGAACGTGGCGGCCCCGATGGAATCCATCACCACATCGACCCCGCGCCCGTCGGTCAGGTCCCGCACCCGCGCCACGAAATCCTCGCGCTCGTAATTGATCACCTCGGACGCGCCATGCGCCTTGGCAAGCGCACATTTCTCATCCGTGCCCGCCGTGCCGATCAGCCGAATTCCCTTGGCCCGCGCCCATTGGCACGCAATCAGACCCACACCCCCCGCCGCCGCATGGAACAGCACCGTATCGCCCGCTTTCAGAGGGACCGTGCGCTCGAACAGATACTGCACGGTCAGCCCCTGCAGCATCATCGCGGCCCCGGTGCGGAAATCAATGCTCTCGGGCAGGCGGCAAACCTGCGCCGCGCTCATCACGCGGGCCTCGCAATAGGCACCCGGTGGCGCGCTGGCATAGGCCACACGATCCCCCACCGCCAGATGCGTGACCCCCTCTCCCACGGCCTCGATCACGCCTGCACCTTCCATCCCCAGCACCTGCGGCAAGGGCATCGGATACACACCAGAGCGCTGGTAAATGTCGATATAGTTCAACCCGCAGGCATGATGGCGGACCCGCACTTGTCCCGGCCCCGGATCACCCAGCGGCACAGTTATCATTTTCAGCACTTCCGGTCCTCCGGGCGCGTCGAACTGAACAGCTCTTGTTTCGGTCATCGGGGCTCCTCCGTCGATTGATGGGCAAAGGTCACTGCAACGCGCAAAGTCCTGCACCGGCCAGTGAAACTGAAGGCACTAAAGGCGATTACGGGACAATGGGCAAGGTCGATTGCGCGCCAGATCGGGGCGGTTCAGGCGTTGGATCATTGCACAAAGCGCCGCAGTTGCGTAGCCTCCGTCACATGATGCGTTCTGACCTTTTATCGCCAGACAGTGCCCCGCACCTGCCGGACTGGGTGCAAGACACCCACCCGGACGGGTTGGACGCCGCCTGTTTCGGCGCAGGGGCTGCCCTCGCCATGCTGCACCTTGCCCGGCAGGACGCAGCTGTGCCGCAGGACCTATGGCGCGCGCGGCTTGCGCTCGATGCGGCGGAACACTGCGCGCGCCTGTCCGGTCGTCCGGAATCGCGCGCGCAGATGCGCGACGAAGTGCATTTGTTGCGTCCGGGTGAAACGCCGGGCCCGGCTGGTGCCATTGCGCTGTCTTGGCTGCACGCTGTCGAAAGACCGGCCACGCCCGACAATCTGCGCCGCGCCCTGCCGCAACTCAGCATGGCACAACTGGAAACATGGGCCGCACCCGCAACGCGAAACGCCATCACGCAGGCGGCGCATGTCGCCCAGGCTGTGATGGCCGATCTCCCGCGCGGTGAAACCGCCGCCCTTGTCCTTGCCGATGCCGCGCTGGCGCGCGCTCTGGGCTGGCGGCATATCGTCCCGCTTCTGGGCCTTGGACTGTCGCGCCGCGACTTGCGCACTGACGCAGATGACCTGCAGCTTGCCTGCGCGCAGGCCATCATCCGCAGCAGCCGCACAGCGCTTGCCACAGCCCGCGATCTGACGCGCCGCGCGGCAACGCTGCACGCGGTCCGGCGCAAGCTGCGCGCGCGCGGCGCAGATCAGGCGCTGGCCTTGTTCCTGACACGCGACGCCCTCGCACCCTCGCGCGCCTTGGTGCCGCTGATGTCGGACCGCGCGGCACGGCGTTTCTGCGACAGGCTTGTGGACCTTGACGCCCTGCGCGAACTGACCGGACGCGACACGTTTCGCCTCTATGGGCTGTAACCATGACCGCCGGGTTTGACCGCGACTTGTCCGACATGCCGCCCGATCTGCGCTGGCGTGTCTGGATGCAACGGATCGAGGCGGTGCTCTTCGCCTCTGCCCAGCCTGTCGCGCGCACGGATCTGGCGCGCATCGTCGGGCAGGGGGCCTCGGTCGATCTGCTGCTTGCGGATCTGGCGGCTGATCTGACGGACCGACCCTATGAACTCGTGCGCCACGGCACCGCATGGGCCTTGCGGACGCGCCCGGCCTTTGGTCCGGTAATCCGGGCTGCCGCGGATGTGCAGGATCAGGCACTGAACCTTGGCGAGCGTGACCTGACCGTGCTGGTCGCCATCGCGCTGCCCCAGCCGGGCACCCGCGACTTTGTGCGCGTGCTTGGGGGGCGGGGGGTCTGCCGCGCCGCTTTGGGTCGCGTGGCAGAGGGTGGCTTGTGCGCCCCCGGCCCACGCGCCCCACGCCGGGGCGCGCCGCACAGTTTCATCACCACCGATGCGTTTCTCGTAGCGTTCAATCTGGCCTCTCTCGCTGATCTGACAGAACTCGACATCGCGCAGGATGCGGGTTTGCTGCCCATGCCAAAGGCGCAGCGCTAGAGCACAACCTCGATCACCAACCGCAGCGCCAATAGCGCCAGCAATCCCAGCATCACCCGATCAAAGGCTTTCGGCGACCACCGCCGCGCCAGCCAATTGCCAACCGGCATGCCCAGAGCGATCATCCCCAGCGCCCCAAGCCCCAGCCCCAGACTGCGCAGATCAATCAACCCGACGATCCAAAGCGCAGGCAATTGCGCCAGGGACATGGCCACGAAGAAAATGGCAATCGTGCCAATGAAGGTCAGGCGCGGCAGGCGCATCGCGTTCAGGAATGTCAGTGACGCAGGCGCAGAAATTCCCGTCGCCCCCTGCAAGACCCCACCCAGCAGACCGACAGGGGCGCTTGCGCTCTCGGCCATGGCGCGTCGCAGCACCCAGTCGGGCCGCGACAGGCGCAGCGCAATATAGGCAATCACCGCACAGGCCACCATCAGCGCCAGCGCCTCTTGCTGCAGCACGACAAGAAGCCATGTGCCCAGAATCGCCCCCAGAAACCCGCCCCCGGCAAACAGCAGAAGAAAACGCCGGTCCAGCGCATGGGCACGAAACTGCCACGCCTGCCAGATATTGCTCAGCAGATTGGGAACGACCAGCACCGCGACGGCGGTCTGCACATTGAACAGCATCGTCAGCGCAGGGGCAGCGACCACAGGGGCACCGGCACCCGTTGCGCCTTTCATCACACCGCCCAGAAAGAGCGCCAGAAGTGCCAGTGCCAATTCCATACCGCGCCCGAAAACGAGTTGCCGTATCGTGCGGCAACATCACGGCAGGTGCAAGCCCCGGAATGCGCTTTGAAAATCGCTCCGGGGACCATCATGGCCTCCGGAGCGCCGCGCAAATCGTGGTTCAGGCAACCGCGCGCAGCCCAGAGACCGGGGCCAGCGGCTGCCATTCGCCCGCCTGATAGCGCTGCGCCAACTGGCCATCATCCGCCATCAGGATCAGCGACAGCCAACCCTTGTCAAACAACGCCTTCACTTGCGGATGCCGATCCAGGATCTCGCCCACAGCAGCCTCTGGCGCGCGCAGGACCACCGACAGGCGCAAGGGATCGTGGATCAGCTTCTCGCCATCATGCACCGACTGCCATGCAAGCCCTGTGCGCGGGGCATTGCCCGCGCCTTCGAACACGCCAAAGCCGCCGACGATATTGTGCAACAGCTTGTTGCCCCCGCCAAACAGATCAGGTGCCGTCACCGAGCCATAATATTGCAGGCTGATCCAGCTTGCGACCACCACAGGCGCAGTCAGGATCAACTCCAGCAGCTTGAATTCCGCGTCGCGTTCCCAGGCATAGTCATGCAGAAACGCACGGCCTTGCAGATCACGTCCCCGGCTGATGCCACGCGGGGCCGCAATAAAGGCCGCGCATCCCGCCAACCCCCATTCAGGCCGCGGTTCGGCCCAGTCCAGCATCCGCGCGGGCAGGCGCGCCCCATCCTTGCCCGCATGCGACAGGCTCTGTGCCCGCTCTGCCCGGCACAGCGCGCCCGCACGCTCCAGCCAGCGCCGCACCTCCGATTCCTTTGGGCCAAGCGCGTCGAAAAGCGCGACCTGATCACTGACCGTGTCATGCAGCGCGCCGAAAAACCGCGTGTCGGACGGGATCGTGATGCCCTGATCCACCAGCCCCAGCCGCACCGACAGGTCATTGAGCAGCCCCGCCAGTGCCCGCGCACTGACCTCGCCCGAATGTCCCCCGCAGGCCCCGCATTGCAGCGCCGAGGCATGGGCATTGTTCGTCACCCGCGCCCCATGCCCGACCAGCAACACCACCGAGGCGAAATCCTCCGTCAGTCCCATCGCGCGCAGGATCGTGGCCGCTGTATTAACCCGCGCCTGCGCATCCAGCCCGTCGATCACCGGCGCAGGTTCCGGGGTCTGCGCCTTGTGCAACCCCAGTGTATCGCGCGCAAGCTTGGCGAAATAGAGCGGCCCCGTCGCCTCGACAAAGGCAAAAGAGGACACGGCCGCCAGCTTGAACCGCACCCAGGCACGCGCCGCGCGCGCGCCGATCTGGCTTGCCGTGTCTGCCTCGGGGGCGACATCGGGCCGGGTTTCCAGTGCCGGGCGCAGCAGCACCGGCAAATGCGCCTCATGCGCGCAGGCCCCAAGCGGTTTATGCGCCAGCGGCAGCCCGAAAAACCCGGCAAAACCCAGCGTCTGAATCCCCGCATCGCAGCTTTCCAGCGCGCGCCGATAGCGTTCAGACCGCACATCGATACAGAACGCGGCCTGCAACTTTGGCCGACCATCGCGCCGCATTGGGGCAGGGTCTGCAAACAGCCGCTGCAACCGTCGTTGATGCGCATGTTCCAGTGCCGCCTGAAAAGTCACGTCGATCAGCATATCCCGGTCGGGCAGGGCAGGGGCCGCATGTTCCACCACCACCCGCGCCCATTCCGCGCCGATCTGGTCGCGATATTTCTCCAGCAGCGCCACATCCCAGATCATGCGGATGGCCAGCAGGTCCGTCAGCGTGTCGTCGCTGCCGCCCTCCAGTTCCGCCTGCCACAGCTTCCAGCGCGCAACCTGCGCCCAGCCGCCCAGCCCCACCAGCCAGCGATGCGCAGCACTTTCCAGCGCATCAGCGCCCAGACCAAGCGCGTCGGCGCAGCGCACCAGCGCGAAAGTGGCCGTGTCCGGCGCATCGGCGGCGCGCGTGCAGAACCCTGTCAGACCCGCGATTTCCGGCGTCAGGTCATGGCGGGCAAATCCGCGCCAGGCGTCATAGGCATTGCGCCCCTTCGGCGCAGGCCAAAGCGCTTGCCCCTGATCGAAATACCCCGCCGCCCAGACCCCGATACGCGACTGGATGATCTCGGGCCAGTCAATGCCACTTGCCACAGCCGCCAGATTGGCCACAGAGGGCAGGGCCCTGGGCGCAGGCGCGTCCAGCGCAACCGCGGCTTCCAGTTCGGCCAGGCTGATCCCCTCAGGCAGCACCGCCGCCAGATCGTCGCGGGTCAGATCGCCCTTGGCCCAGGCGGCACGGACATGGGCACGCGGCAGGGTCACACGCAGACCGCCTGCGCGCGCCAGCTTCGCGCCGGTCTCGGCCAGCGTCTCGCCGGAATGGCCCAGATAGGGGTTGACCGCGACAGTAGCGCTCAGCGGAAAGGCAGGCGGGATCAACCGCGCGGCACGCCGCGCCGCTTCGATCTGCGCCATGATCGGGGTGTCAAAACTGGCATTGCGGGGGATTTTCATGATGGAAACTCCTGTGAAAGGGTCAAAGCCGCGCCGCAGGCAGACGCCCGGTCAGCCGGTCGATCAGCGTGGCAACATACAGCCCGTTGGTCAGATGCACGCGCAGCCCCTGCGCGGCAGGATGACTGGCCCAGAGCGGGAACAAGGCCTGCGCCAATGCCACCAGCCCGAAACTCAGGACAACCAGCACCAGCACCGCCCATTCCAGACCCGACGGGGCAGGCGTCGCAGGCAGGGTGCCCGCCATCAGCCAGTCAATCCCGGCATGCAGCGTGAAATAACTGCCCGAAGCCAGCAGCGAGGCCAGCGTTGTGCGCCGTGTCAGCGCCGCCGGGGCGGCATCCGCCATGCCTTGCGCGATCAGATAGGCAATCCCGAAAATCAGGATCGCGCCGAGTGCAAACGCCTGCGGGGCCTTGCCCGCCAGACCAAAGGCAAACCCGACAAGCCCGAAGATCAGCAGCGCCAGCGCGAAAGCCTGCCCCACATTGCGGATCGAGGGCACGGCCACCGGACCGGGACGGCGCACACCCTGCACCTGGCCTATGGCGGACCCTGTGCTCAGGAACGCATGCGCCTTGTACAGCGAATGGGCCAGAATATGCAGCACCGCCAGCGCGAACAGCCCCAGCCCGATCTGCAGCATCATGAACCCCATCTGCGCAATCGTGGACCACGCCAGCGAGGTCTTGACCGCAGGTTGCGCCAGCATTGCCATCGCGCCCAGAAGCGCCGTGAACCCGCCAAGGATCGCCAGCACGGCCAGGACGCCCGGCGCTGTCAGCAGCAGATCCGCCATGCGGATCAGCACGAACCCGCCCGCATTGACGATCCCCGCATGCAGCAGCGCCGAAACGGGCGTCGGGGCCTCGATCACCTCGGTCAGCCAGCCATGCAGCGGGAATTGCGCCGCCTTCAACACGCCCCCCAGCACCAGCAGCGCCGCGCCCGCCTGTGCCCAAGGCCCTGTCGCAGTAGCGTTCAGGGTCGCGATATCCAACGTCCCGAACCCCGCAAACAGCACCCCGGCACTGGCGAGAAAGGCCAGATCACCCGCCCGACTGGCATGCATCATCTTGCGCGCGGCGCGTTGCGACTGCGGCCTGTCGGCATAGAACAGCATCAACCGCTGCAGACTTGCCCCGGCAAGGAAAAAGCCCAGCAGCACCTGCGCCAGATTGCCCGCGCTGACCAGCATCGTCACGCCCGTCAGGGCCAGCATCAGCCAGGCCATGAAATACCCCTGCCGGGCCTCGCCTTCCAGATAGGTGATCGCGAAACGGGTGATGATCCAGCCCAGCCAGCCCACCAGCAGCAGCATCGCAACCGACAGCAGATCCAGCCGCAGCGACAACGGGCCAAGCGCATGCGTATCTGCGCCAGATACGGCCAGACCAATGGCCGCCATGATCGCCAGCAGAATGGCCGCGACACTGGCCGCTTCAGCAAATCGCAATGTCGCGCGCGGGCGCATCTGCGGGCCGGTGGCACAGGCCAGGGCCGCCAGTAGAAACAACAACATCGTCAGCAAGGGCGCAAGGGCAAGCAGGATCATGGCCAAACCTCCGAATTGGGATTTCGCCTGACATAGGGAAGTAGCGTCATTCAATAAAATACATTGTTTATCTTAAAATGTTCTATATTATAAAACAATGTCAGCCATGAACTACAACCACCTGCGGTATTTCCGCGCCGTCGCGCGCGAAGGCAACCTGACGCGCACCGCGCAGATGCTGAACCTCTCGCAATCGGCCCTCTCCACCCAGATCCGCACCTTCGAGAACCGGCTCGGGCATGATCTCTTCGACCGCGTAGGCCGCCAACTGGTGCTGACCGAAGCAGGGCGCATCGCGCTCGATTATGCCGATGCGATCTTCAAGACTGGCGATGAACTTCTCGCAACTCTGTCACAGACCGGCGCAGGGCGGCAGGTGGTCAGGGTGGGCGCGCTGGCTACGCTGTCGCGTAACTTCCAGCTCGAATTCCTGCGCCCGTTGATCACCCGGCCCGATGTCGAAGTGATCCTGCGCGCGGGCAGCACCGAAACGCTCTATGCAGCGCTGCAAAGCCTGCAACTGGACATCCTGCTGACCAATACACCGCCCGCCCGCGACGCTACCGCCCCCTGGCTCAGCTACCGGATTGCAGAACAGCCCGTCAGCCTGATCGGCACCCCGGAACGCTGCCGAAGCGCGCTGGATCTCGATGACCTGCTGACGCGGGAACCGCTGATCCTGCCCACAGCGGAAACCGTGCTGCGCGCGGGGTTCGACATCTGGGCCAATGCGCGCGGATTGCGCCCGCAAATCGCCGCAGAGGTCGATGACATCGCCATGATGCGCCTTCTTGCGCGCGAAGGGGTGGGGCTGGCCGTGCTGCCGCCAATCGCCGTGCGTGACGAATTGTCATCCGGCCTGCTGGTCGAAGCCGCCCAGATCGCAGGTCTGAGCGAAAGCTTCCACGCTGTAACCCTTGCGCGCCGATTCCCCAATCCGCTGGTGGACGAGTTGCTGAAAGGCAATGTGCGCCCTGACGGGACCGGGCCTCGCATGGAAACGCATGAAACCGAAGATGGCATCGCAGCACCTGATCACTGAACGCGCGCCGCGCCCCGACCCTCAGGCCGGGACGCCGTTCATGTCGATGAACCGGTGTAGCGCCGCAGCCAGTTCCTTCTGCTTCAAGGGCTTGGGCACAAAACCGATGAACCCTGCTTCCAGATATTCTGCAACCTGCTCGCGCATGACATTGGCGGTAACGGCAATCGCCTGCGGTGCGGGACGTCCCAGTTCGGTACTGATCTGACGCATCCGCACCAGCGCTTCCATGCCGCCCATGACCGGCATGGAAATATCCAGCAACAGCAGGTCAAACGCCGCGTTTTGCCAGTGCTCAACAGCTTCCGCCCCGTTGGTGACGAATTCCGCCGTCGCGCCAAGCTTGGCCAGCATCACCGACAGGATCTTTCGATTGGCCTGATTGTCATCGGCCACCAGCAGATGCAGCGCGGCTCTCAAACCGGGTGATGCGGGCTCGTTGCGCATCTCAGAGACTGGACAGACTTGCTGCGCAGCCGCAGGCACATCCAGCGTGACCGTGATCTCTGTGCCAATACCTGGCGTGCTGCGCACATCAAGCGAGCCATCCATCAGATCAACCAGCCGCCGGACAATCGACATGCCCAGACCGGTTCCGCCGAAACGCCGGGTGGTGCCCGCCTCCGCCTGCTCGAAAGCCTCGCAAATCCGGCTGATCTGCTCTTGCGTCATCCCGACACCCGTGTCGCAAAACCGCAAGACCAGGCGCGCAGGATCACGGGTTTCGACTTCCAGCCTGACGCCGCCCGCATCCGTGAACTTGACTGAATTGCCAAGAACATTGTGCAGGATCTGCGCAATCCGTGTCTCATCACCGATACGGGCATGCAGCCCGGTGATGTCATGCGCGACGGTCAGGTTGATCCCTTTCGCCTGCGCATTCGCCAGATGCAACGATTCCACCCGGTCCAGAAGCGCGCCCAGATCAAAGACGCGCGCCTCCAGCGTCAGTTTACCCGATTCAACCCGCGCCAGATCCAGAATGTCGTTCAACAGCGCCAGCAGGCTCCAACCCGATTCGCGGATTGTCTGCAGCATGTCGCGCTGCATGGGATCGAGCGGGGTCTCGGCCAACAGGTCTGCCATGCCCAGGACCCCGTTCAGCGGGGTGCGAATCTCATGGCTCATATTGGACAGAAACTCGGATTTCGCCTGACTGGCCGCTTCCGCCCGCGCGCGGGCGTGGTGCAATTCCGTCACATCGACCCGCAACCCGACATAACCACCCTCGGGCGTGCGGCTTTCATAGATGCGCAAGACCTGACCCTGTGCCAGATGCTGCTCGATCACACCTTCACAGTCCCGGTGCTGGCGCAGACGGTCCTCAAGCCAGTCCTCCTCGCGCCCGATCGCATCCGCCACAACCCCCAGCGCAAGACCTTCGCGCAGGATTTCCTCGAAGGTCACGCCCGGCTGCATGATCCCGGCAAGTTCAGGATAGGTCGCGCGATACCGTTCATTGCACAGGACCAGCCGATCACTTGCGTCAAACAGCACGAACCCGTCCTGCAAGGCTTCAATCGCCGCAGCAAGTCTTTCGCGAGCATGGCGCGACTCGGCCTCGGCAATCTCTGCGCGTTTGCGACTTTCCACCTGATGCGTGATATCGATCCGCAGCCCGACGCGGCCGCCTTCGGGTGTGGGGCGTTCGACAATACGGATCCAGCGCCCATCTGCAAAACCGACTTCCAGTTCATGCCCTTCAGGCGGCGGCTTGGCCAGATTGGCGGCCAGCCAGTCCTCTTCGCTTCCCATCGCTTCCGGGAAAAGCTGACAGGCCATTCCTGCGCGCAGGATCTCTTCGAAACTGGCTCCGGGCCGGATCAGATCACGGATCGGCGCGTGCAGGTCACGGTAGCGCTCATTCGACAGGATCACCCGATCCTCCGCATCAAACAGCACGAACCCATCCTGCAGCGCATCAATCGCCGCAGTCAGGCGCGCGCGGGCGCGATCCGCTTCTGTCTCTGCCCGCTCGGCACGACGCAGGCTCTCGATCTGCTGGGTAATGTCGAAATGCAGCGCGACACGGCCCCCTTCGGGGGTCAGTCGTTCGACCACCCGGATCCAGCATCCCCCGGCTATCGCCAACACCAGATCGCTGCCGCCGGGGGCAAGAGGGCGCGTCCGGTTCTGCAGCCATTCCTCCTCGCGACCCCGCGCATCAATGAACAGGTCGCAGTCCAGACCTGCCTGCAGAAGGTCGCGCAGACTGGCACCGGGTCGGATATGGTCGCGCAAAGGTGGATAGAGATCGCGCAACCGGTTGTTGCACCGCACCAACCGGTCCCGGTCGTCGAACAGCACAAAACCGTCAGGCAAGGCGTCCAGCGCCAGTTCCAGCCGCGCACCCATGGGCTGCGCCTTGCGCACCGAACAGATCACATCTGCGCTTGCGGGATTGCGGGCAAACAGCCAGTCCAGATCGTGCCATGTGCCATCTGCATCCTGCAACGCAGCCGTCAGGCGCGGGGCTTCTGGGGCAATATCGACGCGTTGCAACGCCGCGCAAAGCGACGGGCGATCTGCCGCATGCAGGAGATCATGCAACGGCATTCCCCGCACGGCCGCGGAATTCCATCCGAATGACCTGAAAAACGCTGCATTGACCCGCCGGATACGGTTCTCGGCATCTAGAATACAGGCGCAATCAGGCAGTGCGTCGAACAAAGCCAATGCCGCATCATCTTGCCGATCTTGCGATGACCCGGACATTACATCATCCACTTCGCCTGTTCCGCACCGGTACCAATACCATTCACTGTTTTACGAGGCGAAAATGAACCTCATGTTAATGACACAGGCCGAGTTTACAGGCCCTCATGCCATCGGATGACGTCGGCTGACGCATTGCGGACGGGCAGGCAGATCCAGACCGACCCGACGACGCGGCGCCTGCGCCACAAGCCGACCCTTCGAGATCACCGCCAGCCGATCAGCACGCAAGCGCAAAGCCTCGACCGGGTGTGCGGCATCCAGCACCACAAGCGACGCCATGCAGCCCACATCCAGCCCATAGTCAGCAAACCCCATAATTCGCGCGTTTTCAACTGTCACCATGTCGAAACAGGCGCGCATTTCGTCCGGGTGCGTCATCTGCGCGACATGCAACCCCATGAAAGCCACATCCAGCATATCCGCCGTGCCCAGCGGATACCACGGATCAAGCACGCAATCCTGCCCCCAGCCGACCGTCACCCCGGCGGCGCGCAACTCCTTGACCCGCGTCAACCCGCGCCGCTTGGGGAATGTGTCATGGCGGCCCTGAATGACGATATTGATCAGCGGGTTGGGCAGGGCATTGACCTGCGCCTCTGCCATCAGCGGCAGCAGTTTCGAGACATAGTAATTGTCCATCGAATGCATCGAGGTCAGATGCGAGCCCGTGGCACGCCCCTGCAGGCCGTGACGGATCACTTCCGCCGCCAGGGTTTCAATGTGGCGCGACATCGGATCGTCGGTCTCGTCACAATGCAGATCAATCATCAGCCCGCGTTCGGCGGCGATCCGGCACAATTCCTGCACCGATGCGCGGCCATCTTCCATCGTGCGCTCGAAATGCGGGATGCCGCCGACCACATCGACCCCCATATCCAGCGCGCGCAGGGTCTGGGCGTGCGCCTGCGGGTCGCGGTAGAGGCCATCTTGCGGAAAGGCGACAAGCTGCAAATCCAGATAGGGCCGCACAGCCTCGCGCACATCCAGAAGCGCCTGCACCCCTTTCAGATCAGGATCGCAGGTATCGACATGGCTACGAATGGCCAGCAGCCCCATGCTGACGGCCCAATCGCAATAATCCAGCGCGCGGGCCTTCATCTCGTCAATCGTGGCAATCGATTTCAATTCACCCCAAAGCTCGATCCCCTCCAGCAGCGTGCCTGACTGGTTGATGCGCGGCGTGCCGTAACTCAGCGTCGCGTCCATATGGAAATGCGGATCGACAAAGGGCGGGCTGACCAGATCGCCGGTCGCGTCAATCACCTGACCCGCCTCGGCCCCGTCCAGCCGGTCCACAGCCGCAATCCGGTCGCCCCTGATCCCGATATCGGCCACGCGCCCATCGGGCAGCGTGCCACCCTTCACGATCAGATCGAACATCAGCGCTCTCCTTTATTGAACGGCACCATCAGCGCAGCCGGGACCGACGCGCGGCGCGACATGATCACCAGCGCCAGAATGGACAGGACAAACGGCATCATCAGGAAAATCTGATAGGGCACATCCGCCCCGATGCTGGTTTGCTGCAACCGGATCTGCAACGCATCGAACATACCGAACAAAACTGCTCCCAGCAGCGCCTTGCCCGGCATCCATGCGCCAAAAACGACCAGCGCGATACAAATCCAACCGCGCCCGTTGACCATCTCGAAGAAAAACGAATTGAAGGCCGACATGGTCAGGAACGCGCCCCCCACGGCCATCAGCCCGGACCCGACCATCACCGCCCCCATCCGCAACGCCGTCACCGACAGCCCCTGCGCCGCCACTGCCGCCGGGTTCTCCCCTGCCGCCCGCAGCGCCAACCCCAAGGGCGTGCGGAACAAGACGAAGGACACGACGCCGACCAGAACGAAGGCCAGATAGGTCAGCGGCGTCTGGGTAAACAGCGCAGGCCCGATCAGCGGAATATCCGACAGGACCGGAATGGGCAGCGGCTGAAATGCCTCGATCCGCGGCGGCGTGGTGACGCGCGGCAGGGCAAGCCGATAGGCGAAATAGGCGCTCGCGGTCGCCAAGAGCGTGATCCCCAGCCCCACGACATGCTGGCTTAGCCCGAAAGGCACCGTCAGCGTGCCATGCAGCAGTCCGAACAACATGCCCGCAAACATCGCCACCATGACACCGGTCCACAGCCCGCCGCCCGAATAGACCGTCATCCAGCCCGCGAAAGCGCCCACGACCATGATCCCCTCGATCCCCAGGTTCAGCACGCCCGCGCGTTCGCAGATCAACTCGCCCATCGTGGCAAAGATCAGGGGCGAGGCGATGCGGATCACCGCTGCCCAGAAACTTGCCGAAAGGAAGATTTCCAGAATTTCGCCCATGTCAGTCCCACCGCACCCTGAAGCGCGTCAACGCAATGGCCAGAACCATCGTCAGAAGCGCCGTTGCCAGCATGATATTGGCGATATAGGTCGGCACGCCTGCCGCACGGCTCATGCTGTCCGCGCCCACGAAAACACCCGCCACGAAAATCGCGCTGATCACCACCCCAATCGGGTTCAAAAGCGCCAGCATGGCCACGATAATGCCCGTATAGCCAAAGCCCGGCGACAGATCGAGCGTCAGATTCCCGCGCAACCCTGCCACTTCGGAAAACCCCGCCAGCGCGGCCAGACCTCCAGACAGCAAAGCAGTTTTCAGGATCACACGCCCCACCGGGATGCCTGCAAATTCCGCCGCCTGCTTGTTCTGCCCGACTGCGCGCATTTCATAGCCCAGCGTCGTGCGCGACTGGATCACCCAGACCAGAACTGCCGCAATCAGCGCCAGACCGAACCCCCAATGCAGCCGCAACCCGTCCACGATGCGCGGCAAGCGCGCCTCTGGCACCAGCCGCGAGGATTGCGGCCAGCCCATGCCCATCGGGTCTTTCAGCGGCCCCTCCAGCAGCATGGAAATGAACAGAAGCATGATGAAATTGAACAGAAGCGTTGTGACGACCTCATCCACACCCAGCCGCGTTTTCAGGATCGCAGGCCCCAAGAGCACCAGCGCACCCGCCAGCATCGCCGCCCCCGCCATCGCGGGCAACAAAAGCCCCGAGGGCCACCCAAGCGCGCCCGTGCCCAGCAGAACCGCCATCAGCGCGCCTGCGTAAAGCTGCGCTTCCGCCCCGATATTCCACAGCTTCGCGCGAAACGCGACTGCCACGGCCAAGCCCGTGAAAATCAGCGGCGTCGCCCGGTTCAGCGTTTCCAGAAGCGCAAATTGCGACCCCGCCGCCCCGCGCAAAATCAGCCCCAAAGTCTGGAACGGATTGGCCCCGGCCAGAAGCGCCAGCGCCGATCCGAACACCACAGTCAGCACCAGCGCAGTCGCCGGAAAACCGATCATTCGCCAGACGGATGGCCGCGCAATCACTTCAAGCCGCATGGCTCCCCCGTTCAAACCCTTCGCCCGCCATCCAGCGCCCCAGATCCGCCGCATTCATCGTCCCCCGCGCGAAAGCGGGCGACAAGCGACCTTCGGACATCACATGGATCTGGTCCGACAGCGTCAGGATTTCATCCAGATCCTCGGAAATCAGCAGCACAGCCGCACCCCGGTCGCGCGCTGCCAGAAGCTGGTTCTGAACGAAAGTAATCGCGCCAATATCCAGCCCCCGAACAGCCTGGTTGGCCAGAATGATCTGCGGGCCAACCTCCATCACGCGGCCAAGGATCAGCTTTTGCATATTCCCGCCCGACAAGAGCCGTATCCGCGTGTCCGGCCCCGGACAGCGCACATCATAGGCGCGGATCACCGATTGCGCGAAATCCCGCGCCGCGCGCCAGTCCAGCCAGCCGCGCCGCGCGAAAGGCGCCTTGTTGTAGCGTTCCAGAATGGCGTTCTCGGTCAGTGTGAAATCGGCAATCGTGCCGGTCTTGTGCCGATCCTCGGGGATGCGCGCGATCCCGGCCCCAAGCGCCTGCGCCACGGACCAGTTGGCAGGCGCAACCCCTGCGACCTGCATCTCGCCACCGCTCGGACGCTCCAGCCCCGCGATCAAGTCCGCAAGCGCCGCCTGTCCATTGCCCGAAACCCCCGCAAGCCCGGTGATCGTGCCTGCCCGCAAGGCCAGATCAACCCCGCGCAAACCCCGCACCGTGCCACGATCCGGCGTCATGACCCCGCGCAATTCCAGCAGCGCCGGGCCGGGCTTGGCCGCGCGCAATTCGGGCGGCGTGATCGCGCTGCCCACCATCATCTCGGCCAGCGCGCGCGGGTCGGTGTCCTTGACCGCGACCTCGCCCACCAGCTTGCCATGCCGCAGAACCACGACGCGCGAGGCAATCGCCATCACCTCATGCAGCTTGTGACTGATGAAAATGATCGACAGCCCCTGCGCCACCATCTTGCGCAGCGCGGCAAACAAGGCATCCGCCTGCTGCGGGGTCAGCACGGCGGTCGGTTCATCCAGGATCAGAATCCGCGCATCACGGTAGAGCGCCTTCAGGATCTCGACGCGCTGCCGCTCGCCCACGCTCAGGCTGCCCAGCCGCGCATCCGGGTTGACCGCCAGCCCGAATTCCTGCGCCAGACCGACCAGCTTGGCGCGCGCGCCCGCCATATCCAGCCGCGCCCCCCACAGGGGCTGCGTGCCCAGCACCACGTTTTCAAGCACGCTCAGATTATCGGCAAGCGTGAAATGCTGATGCACCATGCCCACGCCCGCTGCCAAAGCCGCGCGCGGATTGCCTTGGGGCAGGGTCTGCCCGAACACCTCGACCGATCCCCCATCCGCCGTGTAATGGCCGAACAGGATATTCATCAGCGTGGTCTTGCCAGCGCCGTTCTCGCCCAGCAGCGCGATCACCTCGCCGGGCCAGAGCGACACGCTGACAGCATCATTCGCCACCAGCGCGCCGAAGCGTTTGGTTATGCCGTCCAGACGCAGGACAGGGCCCTGCGCCGTGCTGTCAGCGGTCATTTACGAGGACCGGGGTTCGTCGTCGTTGATCTCGACCTCGAATGTGCCATCCAGGATTTCCTGCGTGCGCTGCGCGACCAGTGCCATGATCTCTTCCGGCACGCGGCCCTCGAATGTGCCCAGCGGCGACAGCGACGATCCACCGTGGATCATGTAGGAATAGACGCCATAGTTTTCCGCAACAAAGACCCCGCCCTTGACCGCCGCGACAGCCGCATCCAGCGTCGGCTCGAAATGCCAGATGGCCGAAGCGACGACCGTATCAGGATAATCCGACTGCGTGTCGATCACATTGCCGATTGCCAGCACACCGCGTTCCTGCGCCGCATCGGCAACCCCGAAGCGTTCGGCATACATCACATCCGCGCCTGCCTCGATCATGCCGAACGCGGTTTCCTTGGCGCGGGGCGGATCGAACCATGACCCGATGAATGCCACCTGAAACCGGATTTCCGGGTTCACTTCGCGCGCCCCCGCCATGAAAGCATGCATCAACCGGTTCACTTCCGGGATCGGGAAACCGCCCACCATGCCGATATTGGCGCTTTCGGTCATCGCGCCTGCGATCAACCCGGTCAGATAGGCCGCATCCTGAATGTAGTTGTCAAACACGGCGAAATTCGGCAGCGCCGGGTCATGCAGAAAGCTCGACCCCATCAGGAAAGCGACATTCGGGTATTCCGCCGCAACCTCGCGCGCTTCCTGCTCCACGCCGAACACTTCGCCCACGATCAGTTGAACGCCCGCTTCGGCATATTCACGCATCACGCGCGCATAATCCGTGTTCGAGACATTCTCGGTGAAGGTATAAGTGATGTCACCCCGTGCCTGCGCGGTTTCCGCCGCAAGATGGATCCGGCTGACCCATTGCTGTTCGACCGGCACCGTGTAAACGCCCGCCACGCGCAACGGCTCATCCGCGCGCAGGCCACCGGGCAGGGTTGCCGTGGCCAGCATCGCCCCGGCAGCAGCCGTGCCAAGCAGCATACGGCGGGTCATCTGGTGTGTTTTTCTGGTCATGGAAAGCTCCCTGAATGGTCAAAGCCAAGGCCGTTCTACGCGCGCCTCGCCCGACTATATGCAGGAATAATTTTACTAGCGAGTAAAATTTCTGGCCAGATGGCCGCAAATCTGTGCAATGCCGAAATATTCCGCATCAGGCATCATAGCGCGTGGCCCCCCGGCGGCTTTCATCGACCGGCGTTTTCAAAACAGATGCCTGATGCGCCCTCTGCTCGCAGCCCGCGCGCGGACAGATCCGGCAGTTGATCCCGATAGGGGTCGCAGGCGCGCCCTGCAGCGCGATCCCTTCAGCATAGCCGATTTCCGGCGCATGGCTGATCATGCAGCCCATCGCCACCGCCAGCCGGTTATCCTGCCCGTGCCGCTCGAATGTGGGCCGGTCCACAGTGCGCGCAAAGACGAAATATTGCGACGCATCAGGCATTTCGACCAGTTGCGACACGATCCGCCCCGGCAGGCGAAAGGTCATGTGCACATCGAGCTTCGGGCAGGCCCCACCATATTCAGCCAGATGAAAATCCGTGGCGTTGAAGCGCTTGGTCACATTCCCCGCCTTGTCGATCCGCATGAAGAAGAACGGCACCCCCTGCGCCCCTTCGCGCTGCATGGTGGTCGCGCGGTGGCAGGCTTGCTCGAAACTGACCCCGAAGCGCGTGGCCAGATGATCGAAATCATATTGCGAGGCGCGGGCTTCGCGCAGGAATTCATCATAGGGCATCAGCGCCGCAGCAGCGAAGTAATTCGCCAGCTCCACCAGACAACGCGCGCGGCCCTGCCGGTCGTCGATCCCGGCACTGTCCAACACCATGTCGAATGTCTCTCGAAATTCGATCAGGCCCAGCACATGCACCAGTTGAAACACCCGGTTGGGGTGATCCAGCGCCTCGGATAACAGCACCTCGGCGCGGCTCTGATCATATTGCCGCAATGTGCGGGGCAGGGCGCTGACCTGCACCACCCGCACCGTGATCTTATGCTGGTCACGCAACCGCGCCTTGAGTGCGGCATAGAGATCATCTGTCGCAGGCGCCCCCTCGGGCCAGAGGCTCGCCGCCGCCTGCTCCAGCGCCGGGAAATGATTCCGCTGACGACGAAAGAAATGATGCACCGCGCCCTCGGGCGAGGCGCTGAAGATCGGCTCGGACTCGCCCGGTTGCGCGGCCAGTGCCATCAACTGATCCGTGGCGCTCAGATAGGCGCGATGCAGATGCAGGAATGCCTCGATCAGGCGCGGCGCATGGGTCTGGGCCGCGCGCAATTCATGCAGGTCCGGGCGCAACTCGTCAAACAGCGGGTCTTGCAGCGCTCCGCGCAGATCGGCCAGCCGCGCGCCCGCGCCATCCTCGGCAATCTCATGCCAATCGACGCCATATTGCTCGAACAACCGCAGCAGGATCGAGACTGAAACCGAACGCTGGTTGTTTTCCAGCAGGTTCACATAGGCGGGTGAAATCCCAAGCCGTTTGGCCATCGCGCTTTGGGTTTCGCCTGCTTCCTGCCGCAAACGACGCAGATGCGGGCCGATGAAGGTTTTGCGCATCACCGAAGATCCTCATAAGTGGGATTATGTTAATTTATCGACCGATAGGAATGTTAAATTAACAATATTACTAATTATCGAATATGTAAACTCTCGCATTTACAGCAGAACCCGGTTTCATTCGCAGCAACCGCCTGGGGTCTGTCATGGTCCGTCCAACGAGGGAGGATTCGACCATGCAGACCGGCTTTCAGACAGGGTTTCAGACGGGCACAGCCCATCTATTCATTCCCGGCCCGACCAATGTGCCCGCCGATGTACAGCGCGCCATGATCGTGCCGATGCAGGATCACCGCGCACCGGAGTTTGCGGCCCTGCTTGGCCCGGTGCTTGAGGGGTTGAAACCCGTCTTTGGCACGAAACACGCCCGCATCGCACTTCTGCCCGGTTCCGGCACCGCCGCCTGGGAAGCCGCGATCACCAACACGCTTTCACCCGGCGACAAGGTGCTGATGGCCCGTCACGGCCAGTTCTCGATGCTCTGGGCGCAGATGGCGCAATCGCTTGGCCTGCGGGTAGAGGCGATTGATGTCGCCTGGGGCGCACCCTGCCCGGTGCGCGAAATCGAACGCCGCCTTGGCGCGGATCGGCATGGCGAGATCAAGGCCGTCTTTGTCACCCATAACGAGACCGCCACCGGAGTCACCTCGGATGTGGCCGGGGTGCGCCATGCGCTCGACACCTGCTTCCACGACGCGCTTCTGTTCGTCGATGGCGTCTCCTCCATCGGCTCGCTGCGCTTCGAGATGGACAAATGGGGCGTCGATCTGGCCGTGGCTGGCAGCCAGAAGGGCCTGATGTGCCCCGCCGGTCTGGGCATCCTCGCCGCCAGCCCCAAGGCGCTGGACGCGATCAGCGAGAGCACCATGCCGCGCAGCTTTCTTGATCTGAATGCCATGCTGAACGCACATGACGCAGGCTCTTTCTGCTACACACCGCCCGCGCAACTGCTGCACGCTTTGCGCGCCGCTCTGTCCCGCCTGCAAGCCGAAGGGCTGAACAATGTCTTTGCCCGCCATCACCGGCTTGCCGAAGGCGTGCGCGCCGGGGTTGCCACACTGGGCCTGCAAACGGTCGCGGAACATCGCATTTTCGCCTCCGACACCGTGACCGCGATCCGCACCCCGCAGGATGTGGACGCGCGCGAGGTCATCAGTATCGCGCGGGACCGCTACAACACCCATTTCGGCGGCGGCCTCGGCCCGCTGGCCGGTAAAGCCTTTCGCATCGGCCATCTGGGCGATCTGAACGAAGGGATGTGCCTGACTGCTCTGGGCATTGCCGAACTCTCGCTGAAAGCCGCAGGGGCAAAGGTGGATCTGGGCGCGGGCCTTGCCGCCGCGCAACAGGTCTTTGCCGCCCACGCCCCTGTCCCCGCCCTGGCCATCGCCGCCGAATAAGGACCACACCCCATGAGCCACTCGCTTTTCCCCCTCCGCCGCCAGCGCCTGCAACGCTCGACGCTTGCTGTGCCCGCCTCCAATGTCACCATGATCGAAAAGGCGGCTGAATCCGCCGCTGATGTGGTGTTCCTTGATCTGGAAGATGCCGTAGCACCCCCCGAGAAGCCGCAAGCCCGCAAGAACGCCATCGCCGCGCTGAACGAGATCGACTGGGAAGCCAAGGGCAAGACCGTCAGCGTGCGTATCAATGGTCTGGACACAGGCTATATGTATCGTGACGTGGTGGACATCATGGAGCAGGCAGGCGACCGCGTGCATATGCTCTTGATCCCGAAACTGGGTGTGGTGGCCGACCTCTATATGGTCGATGCGCTGGTCAACCAGATCGAACAGGCCTGCGGCCTGACGCGCCGTGTCGGGCTGGAAGCGCTGATTGAAACCGCCCTCGGAATGGCCAATGTCGAGGAAATCGCGCGCTATGCGGCAACATCGGACTCCCGCCTTGAAGCGCTGCATTTCGGGGTGGCGGATTACGCGGCCTCGATGCGCGCCCGCACAGTCAATATCGGCGGTCTGAACCCCGCCTATCCGGGCGACCAGTGGCATGCGTCGCTCTCGCGCATGATCATTTCCTGCCGCGCCTATGGCCTGCGCGCGCTTGATGGCCCCTTTGGCGATTTCGCCGATCCCGATGGCTATATCGCCGCTGCCGAGCGCGCCGCCGCTCTGGGGTTCGAGGGGAAATGGGCGATCCATCCCAGCCAGATCGAGATGGCGAACACCGTGTTCAGCCCGCCCGAAGCCGAAGTCACCCGCGCTCGCCGCATCATCGAGGAACTGCGCAAGGCCGAAGCCGCAGGCAAAGGCGCTGCTGCGCTTGATGGCAAGATGATCGACGCTGCATCCGAGAAAATGGCGATGAACGTGCTGTCACTGGCCGATGCCATCGCCGCCCGCAGCACCCCCGCGCAAGCCGCCGAATAAGGAGGAACCCCGATGGATATTCACGAACATCAAGCCAAGGATATTCTCAAGCGGTTCGGCGTGCCCGTCCCCGATGGCGGCATCGCCTTCGCCCCCGAACAGGCCATGCACGAAGCTCGCAAACTGGGTCTGCCGGTCGTCGTCAAGGCGCAGGTCCATGCAGGTGGGCGCGGCGCGGCAGGCGGGGTGAAGCTCTGCAAGACCGAGGCCGAAGTGGGTGCCTTCGCCCTGTCGCTTCTGGGCCGCAACCTTGTCACCAAGCAGACCGACGCGAACGGCAAACCCGTGCATCGCCTGCTGGTCGAACAGGCCACCGACATCGGCAAGGAACTCTACCTTGGCCTTGTGCTCGACCGCAAATCCGAACGCATCATGATCGTCGCCTCGCGCGAGGGCGGCATGGAGATCGAGGATCTGGCCGAAGAACAGCCCGACGCGCTGGTGCGCATGGTCATCGACCCCGCCACAGGGCTTGTCCCCTTCCAGTCGCGCGAACTGGCCTTCAAGCTGGGCATGACCGGCACCCAGGTCGCGCAATTCGCCAATGTCATGCGCGGCTGCTACCGGGCCTTCCGCGATCTGGATGCCACGATGGTCGAAATCAACCCGCTGGTGATCACCGGCGCGGGCGATCTGATCGCGCTCGACGCGAAAATGAGCTTTGACACCAACGCGCTCTTCCGCCGCCCCGAAGTCGCCGCCCTGCGCGACCCCGGTCAGGAAGACCCGCGCGAAGATGCCGCCGCCGAACATGGGCTCAGCTATGTCGGGCTTGATGGCGATATCGGCTGCATCATCAACGGCGCGGGCCTTGCCATGGCCACAATGGACATGATCCAGCTTGCCGGTGGCCAGCCCGCCAACTTCCTCGACATTGGCGGGGGTGCCAGCCCTGAACGTGTGGTTGCCGCCTTCCGCACCGTGCTGACCGACCCGAATGTCTCGGTGATCCTTGTCAACATCTTCGCAGGCATCAACCGCTGCGATT
>JAFIEL010000209.1 GCA_020832585.1 Natronohydrobacter sp.
CCAGTTCGGGGCGCAGCGCCGATTCGTGGGCGGCGGGGCCATCGGCATGGCCGTCGGGTTCGGGATGAATGATGATCTCGCTCACATCGGGTAGCGTGGCCAGCACCTGCGCGCGTGCCGCTTCGGTCAGGCGATGGGCTTCCGAGAGCGTCATTGCGGGGTCGAGCGCGATATGAACATCTGCCTGAATGGCCCCGCCCATATGGCGCAATCGCAGATCATGCGCGTCACGCACGCCGGGGGTCGCCATCAGTGCATCGGTGATGCGGGTCGCGGTTTCCTCGGACGGGGCAGTATCGACCAGTTCGCGGATCGCGGGGCGCCCATAAACCCATGCCACGCGCCCCAGCATCAGCGCGATGATTGCAGCCCCCAGCGCATCGGCCCAAGGCGCACCCAGCATGGCCGCCCCGATCCCCGCCAGCGCCACGACCGAGGTGGCGGCATCCAAGCGGTGATGCCAGGCATTGGCGGCCATCATCTCCGAGCCGGTGCGCTTCGCGACGGCTTTCGTATAATGATAAAGCCCCTCTTTCAGCGCAATCGACAGCGCGGCAACCCAGAGCGCCAGCGCGCCCGGTGCCATCTGGGGCGGGTCCAGAAACCGCAGGCCCGCATCAATCAGGATACCCCCTGCCGCGAGTGCCAGCATCACGGCGATGGCCAGGGTGGCCAGCGTTTCAAACCGGCCATGACCGAAAGGATGATCAGAGTCAGGCGGGCGATGCGAATGTCCCAGCGCCCAGATCACGGCGGCGTCCGAGGCAAGATCGGACAGTGAATGCACACCATCCGCGACCAGTGCCTGACTCTGCGCCAGCAGCCCCGCCACGATCTTGGCTGCGGCGAGGGGTGTATTCAGCAAGACGCCCGCCCATGCGGCGCGGCGCTTGTCGCGCAATCCCTCTGCGTCAGAGATGAACCCGGAATCCGTCATGGTGACACTCTTCTACAGGCGACCCAGTGGCGTTATCTGGCTGCTATTGTGCCGCGCCTTGCAATCCTTTCGCAAGATCGGGACAGCACAGACCCATTCGGCGCAGTCATGCACCAGACGCGCGTGATTGTCACGGTCCAGACGCGCCACGACCGCGATCTGTGCCCCAGCGGGAAGAAGGGCGAGGCAGCGTGCGGCCTCTTGGCTGGGCAGCTTTGCCAGCGCCTGCGCAATATCGTCGGGCGGATGGCGCAGGATGTCGGGACGGCCCGGTTTCATGCTGGCACCATGAAGGAAGGCCCGCAGATGCGCGGCTGATAGGCGCTTGGTGCGGAAGGTCGGCGATTGAAGGCCCATGACAGTCTCCTTTTCGGGCAAGCCCCCGCCCCATGGTCAGGGCGAGAGCTTTCGCGTGGTCAGAAATCCACCCCGATCAACCATGCAGCCATCGAGAAATACACCAGAAGTCCCGAGAAATCCTTGATCGTGGTGATGAACGGGTCCGCGCCGGGGGCATGGTCCACGCCGATCTTGATCATGATATAGGGCAGCAGGAAGCCGAGGCAGGACGCAAGAAAGACCGAAGTGAACAGCGCCACGCCCACAACAATGCCAAGCTGTGGCAGATCATTCGGCAGCCCTTGCCAGAAATAGGCGACCATGCCCGCAACAATCGCAATGCCCACGGCCATGGTCAGTCCCACCAGCGCCTCGCGCACGAAATTCTTGCGCCAGAAATCCTGCATGGTGATATGCCCCAGAGCATAGCCACGCGCGAAGATGGTCGAGGATTGCGTGCCGACATTCCCGCCCATATCCATTACCAGCGGGATGAAGATCGCCAATGCCAGCACCGCGCCCAGAATATCCTCGAACTGGTCAATCAGGCCGCCCACGATCAGGCCGCCGGCCAGCGTGACCATCAGAAACAGGATACGCACGCGCACCGTGTACCAGATCGGCCCCTGAGTCAGCTTTTCAGAACGCACATGATCTTCGGTGTGGAACATGTCCCCCACCCCGGCCTTGAAATAGATATCGTCCGAGGTCTCGATTTCGAGAATATCCATCGCGTCGTCAAAGGTCAGAACACCGGTCAATTCGCGCTGCGCGTTGACAACAGGCAACAGCGGCACGTCTTTCAGTTGCAGCCGCCGTGCGGCGGATTCCTGATCCATATCCTGCGGCACGGCCAGATCAGCCCCGTCGATATAGGCCGCAACCGTGCTTTCCGGATCTGCGCGCAGCAGGGCCGAAAGTCGCGCGAAACCTTTGTAGCGGCCCTGCGTGTCGAGGATGAACACGACCGCTGCCTGCCCGGTGGGCACACGGGTACGGCGCACGGCCTCGATGGCGTCTGACACTTTCGCGCCGTCGGTGACATAGACAAAGGCATCACGGATGCGCTCGGAAACCGGGTCGCGCGTGGGGCGGGTGGGCGCGATGGTGGCGGTGCGGAGAGTTTGGGTTACTGTGGTCATTGGTCTTGTCCTTTGAAGGATATCAGGGAAATGGCGTCTTTTTCTATGTGCAGCAGGCCGCGATCGTCGTCGGGAGGGTCATCCTCTCTCCGGGGCGTTTCAGGCCAGACGCGCCTTGCATCGGCGTCGATGACCGGAACGCGCGCACGCAGAGCCCCGGCGATGAGATCGGCCGTATCGCTGCCGCCCGGCAGGGCCAGCACCATGTCAGGGCGCGAATCTGCGAGCATGAACGCGTTGCGGATCGCTTCGGCGCGCTTGCCAAATTCCCGCCAGTTTGCGGGATAACGCACCACATGCAGGCGCATTTCGCGAGCCCAGTCTTCGGCTGTGATGCCAAGCGCGCCGCTGCCACCGTGGATCAGCACCGTAACGGGTCGCAAGGCATGGGCGCAGAGCAGGGCGTGGCGGATCAGGGCGACATCCTCCAGATGCCGCCCGCCCGTGATGATAAGACGCATGAGACGCACTCCTGTCGCTCAATGCAGGCGCAACACGGGTCTTAGCCCGCGCGCGGCGCTGCAGTCAGAGAGAGGGATGCGCGAGGCTGCGCCGCGAAAAGGCCGGATGCAGGCCGCTCATGCCCGGTTGTCCGCCATCGCGCGGCTGGTTTGCCTGTCTGCGCATCGCGCAGCCAGGCACGGACAAGGGGATCGGGACGCAGCGATGCGCCGGGGGGTGCCATATGGGCGAAGTGAAAGGTCATTTTGTGCCTCCGTCCAGCCGAACCGGTCTGGAAGCACAAGGGCCGCGTTACATACGCGCGCCCCGAAGCCGCAGACAGGCCGGGTGGTCTGAATTTTTCCGGAAGGTCTGGCGGCTGCGCAGATAAGTGCTTAACGCAGAGGCCAGACCGCTACTAGAGCAACTGTCCATGGGTCTCTCTGGTTGGTTCACGAAAACGGCTGCGCAGGGGCAGCAGTGGCGAAATAGTGTCGAGATCCTGCGAAGTCAACCGTTGAAGTGCCCGGAGGGGAAACCGCCGGTGGTGGTTCGGGTCGTGACCAGCCGCGACCCATTCGGTGACGACGGCCAGACAAGCTTGGCGGCGCAGGGCGGGGAAGCAGGGTCACGTCGGCGCGCGTGATCTGCTTGCGCTCTTGCCTGCCATCGGGTAGCGCCATCGGCGTATCAGGTTTGCCCCGCCTGTCGGATCGGACGGGGCATATGCGCAGCTCCGGGCGAGAACTGGTTTGTGCCGCAACGCATATCGCGATCTGTGCATCGTGGGACAGGCCCGGCATCCACGCAAGAGAGATGGCGGTATCGTCAATCCCTGCGGTGAATGGGCCGAGATTGCACTATATCTGACGGGAACAGGACAGACGGTTGACGGAAAAGATGCTGGCACAAGACAGGAAAGCTGTCCCATTTGACTCGTCGCGGCTGAGTGTTGCGCCGATGATGGATGGAACATGGAATTTGAAAAATTGATTTCAAATCAGCCTTCTAAGCCATCGCTGGCGTCCATGTTGTAGCAAATGTTGTAAATCC
>JAFIEL010000210.1 GCA_020832585.1 Natronohydrobacter sp.
GCATCCGGGTCCAACTCGCCCGGTTGCACGATCTCTTCGACCTCCAGCACGCAGACACGTCCGCACTTCGCCGCGGGCGGGTTGAAGTTGCGCGCGGTCTTGCGGAAGATCGCGTTGCCGGTCGTATCGGCCTTCCACGCCTTGACGATGGACAGATCCGCGACGATCCCGCGCTCAAGGATATAGGTCTCGCCGCCGAATTCCTTGTGCTCCTTGCCCTCGGCGATCACGGTGCCGACGCCGGTGCGCGTGTAGAAACCGGGAATGCCCGCGCCGCCTGCGCGCATGCGCTCGGCCAGCGTGCCTTGCGGGTTGAATTCCAGCTCCAGCTCGCCTGACAGATACTGGCGCATGAATTCCGCGTTTTCACCGACATAGGACGACATCATCTTCTTGATCTGGCGGGTTTTCAAGAGCACCCCCAGCCCGAAATCATCCACCCCGCAATTGTTCGAGGCAACGGTCAGATCCTTCGTGCCTGCCTCGCGGATCGCGTCGATCAGCAGTTCCGGGATCCCGCACAGGCCAAAGCCCCCCGCCGCAATCGTCATGCCGTCGAACAACACGCCCTCCAGCGCCTCATGCGCCGAGCCGTAGACCTTTTTCATGCGTTCACTCCCCTTGGTTCAGAGTCGTGAAATGTCTGACGCGGCAGTGCAGCGAAGTCAACCACCCACCAGAGGGCCGCTTATGTCGCGGCCTTTCCGGCCTTCTTGGCCGCAGGTTTTTTTGCGGCGGGTTTCTTGGCTGGCGCCTTTTTCGCTGCAGGTTTCTTGACCGCAGCCTTGCGGGGTTTCGCCCCTGCCTTGGCATTCACCAACTCGACAGCCTGATCCAGCGTGATGTCCTCTGCCGTCAGATCCTTGGTCAAGGTCGCATTGACCTTGTCCCATTTCACATAGGGACCATAGCGCCCTTTCATGACCGAGATCGCGCCACCTGACGGATGATCACCAAGCATGCGCAAGGGTTCCGTGGCTGCAGCCCGCCCGCGCGTGGGTTTCGCGGCCAGAACCTCTACGGCCCGGTTCATGCCGATGGTGAATACTTCGTCCACTTCCGGCAAGTTGGCATAGGTCCGGCCATGTTTCACATATGGCCCGTAGCGCCCGATCCCTGCCTCGATCATCTCGCCATCCTCGGGATGGGGGCCGACCGGGCGGGGCAGGGCGAGAAGCATCAGCGCGCGGTCCAGATCGATGCTGTCCACGCTCCAGCCCTTGGGCAGAGACGCGCGCGGGGGCTTCGGCTGTTCTTCCGTCGTCTCGCCGCGCTGCACATAGGGGCCGAAACGGCCTGTGCGCAGGCTGATCGGATCGCCCGCATCATGGCCCAGAAGCTTGCCATCGCCCGAAAGTTCCGCATCCCCCTCATCGCCGGCAAGCGGACGGGTGTAGCGGCATTCGGGGTAATTGTTGCAGCCGATGAACGCGCCGCCGGAACGGGCGGTTTTCAGGTTCAGCCGACCTGAGCCGCATTTCGGACAGGATCGCGGGTCGCTGCCATCCTCGCGCAGGGGGTAGAGATGCGGGGCCAGAACCTCGTCGATCTTTTCCAGCACTTCGGTAATGCGCAATTCCGAGGTTTCCGCGATCGCGGCCGAGAAATCGCGCCAGAAGCGGTCCAGCACATCCTTGTAGTCGCGATCCCCGGCCGAGACATCGTCAAGCTGTTCTTCCAGCGCGGCAGTGAAATCATATTCCAGATAGCGCCGGAAGTAATTGACCAGAAAGATCGTGACCAACCGGCCCTTGTCCTGCGCAATCAGGCGGTTCTTGTCCTTGGTGACATAGCCCCGGTCCTGAATCGTGGTGACAATGCTGGCATAGGTCGAGGGACGCCCGATCCCGAGTTCCTCCATCCGCTTGACCAGCGTGGCTTCCGTGTAGCGCGGGGGGGGCTGGGTGAAATGCTGCTCTGGCGTGACGGAGCGCTTGTCGAGCGCGTCGCCTTGCGCCATCTGCGGCAGGCGCTTGTCCTCGTCATCGACCACATCGTCGCGGCCTTCCTCATAGACCTTGAGGAACCCGTCAAACAGCACCACTTGACCTGTCGCGCGCAGACCCACCTGACCGTCGGTCGATCCGATCTCGACTGTTGTGCGCTCCAGCCGTGCGGCTTCCATCTGGCAGGCGATGGTACGCTTCCAGATCAAATCGTAGAGCTTGCGCTGGTCGCTATCGGTGATTTTCAGCCGGTCCGGGCTGGTCGCCATTTCGGTCGGGCGGATACATTCATGCGCTTCCTGCGCATTCTTGGCCTTGTTCTTGTACATGCGCGGCGATTTCGGCACATATTCCGCGCCATAACGGTCCTTGATCACATCGCGCGCGGACATGACCGCTTCGGGCGCCATGTCGATGCCATCAGTCCGCATATAGGTGATGTGACCCGCTTCATAGAGCCGCTGGGCCGCCGACATGCATTGTTTCGCGCCCATGCCGAACTTGCGGCTGGCTTCCTGTTGCAGGGTCGATGTCATGAACGGGGCCGAGGGATTGCGGCTGGCGGGTTTCGCTTCCACCGATTGTACGGAAAGTGACCGCGATTCCACGGCGCGCACTGCTATTTCAGCCGCTTCCGAAGTCGCAATGTCGAATTTGTCCAACCGCTTGCCTGCAAGGCTGGTCAATCTCGCGCTGAATTCCTGCCCGCGCGGGGTGGTCAGGCCCGCAGTGACGGACCAGTATTCCTGCGCGCGGAAGGCCTCGATCTCCATTTCGCGCTCGACGATCAGACGCAGGCAGACCGATTGCACGCGCCCCGCCGATTTCGCGCCCGGCAATTTGCGCCAGAGGACCGGCGAGAGGTTGAAGCCGACCAGATAATCCAGCGCGCGGCGTGCAAGATAGGCATGGACCAGCGGCATATCGACTTCGCGCGGGTTTTCCATCGCCGCCGTGACCGCAGATTTGGTGATTGCGTTGAACACCACGCGCTTGACGGGCGTATCCTTCTTGATCGCTTTTGACTTCGCCAGCGCTTCGGTCAGGTGCCAGGAAATGGCTTCCCCCTCGCGGTCAGGGTCGGTCGCGAGGATCAGTTCAGGGTCGTCTTTCAACGCTTCGGCAATGGCTTTGACATGCTTGCGCGAGTCGCTGGCAACCTCCCACAGCATCTCGAACCCCTGTTCGGGATCGACCGAGCCATCTTTTGGCGGCAGATCGCGCACATGGCCGTAAGAGGCCAGAACCGTGTAGCCGGAGCCAAGATATTTGTTGATTGTCTTGGCCTTGGCGGGCGATTCAACGACGACGACTGCCATGAAATTCCTCTGGTAAACACAAAAAACCGCCCCTTTGCGGCTCGCCTTACATGTGTGAGCAGGGGTGGGAATGTCAATGCGCCCTGATGACATGGCGCGTTTCCGGGGTCTGGCATGGCATGGCACGGCAGCACAAAGACGCCGCGTGCCGTGACGCTGCGGCAGTCAGTTCAATGGGCACGCGTGAGATGCGCGAAGGGCGGAGGGCCGGACGTTCAGGCGCGGCTGACCAGCCCGCCCGGATGGCGTCGCACTGTGCCTTGCATTTCCAGCATGACCAGCGCCGGAGAGATCTGTGCCGCCGACAGCGCAAGGTCGCGGATCAACTGGTCTTCGGCGACCGGACTCGGGCCGAGCAGGTCAAGAATACGTCCTTCGAGCGGTCGCTCCGTCATTTTCGGCGGGGATTCCGTGGTTGTCTCGGTTCGCATGGGACCGGCAGGACGCTCCTGCAGGCGGTGCAGAACCTCCAGAACATCTTCGACGTGGCGCACCAGTGTTGCGCCTTCGCGGATCAGGCGGTTGCAGCCGCCTGCGCGCCCATCGACCGGATGTCCGGGCACGGCCATGATCTCGCGCCCCTGATCCAGCGCATCGCGCGCGGTGATC
>JAFIEL010000211.1 GCA_020832585.1 Natronohydrobacter sp.
TCCTGACCCGCAACGCCGCCGACAAGCTGGCGGATGCTGTGGCGGCATCGGGGCTGGAGCCGGAAATCAGCGACCCGCGCAAATTCGTAGCCCCTCTGGACCCGCAGGCGGTGCATCAGGGGGCAGCACTGGAAGTGCGCCCGCTGGCCTGGGGGTCCGTGGCCGAGGTCTGCGCACCAGAGGGGGCGCGGGGCCTGGTGGTGATGCTGGATCATGTGAGCGATCCGCATAACGTGGGCGCGATTCTGCGCTCTGCCGAAGTGTTCGGCGCGAAAGCGGTGATCGCGACCCAGCGCCATGCCGCGCCCGAAACCGGGGCGCTCGCCAAGACCGCCAGCGGCGCGCTGGAACGCCAGCCCTATTTGCGTGTGCGCAATCTGGCCGAGGAAATGGAGGCGCTGAAGGGCTTGGGCTATGTGCTCTTGGGCCTCGATGGCACGGGCGATGTGACGCTGGCCGAGGGGCTGGCGCGTTTCCCGCCGGGGCCGATTGCGCTGGTTCTAGGGGCCGAGGGGCCGGGGCTACGCGACAAGACGCGTGCGACCTGCGATCTGATCGTGCGGGTGCCGAGTGCGGGGGAATTCGGGTCGCTGAACGTGTCGAACGCTGCCGCCGTGGCGCTTTATGCCGCACGGATGGCGCAATGATGCTGCGCATCGGCAGCGGGGGCTTGCAGGCGGACCTTCTGCCCTATGGCGCGGCGCTGCATCAGCTATGGGTGGGCGGGCATCAGGTGGTGGCGGGTCTGCCCGATCTGGCGGCCTATCGCGCGGGGCGGGGCTATCATGGCGCGGTGGTCGGCCCGGTCGCGAATCGGATCAGCGGCGCGCAGGCGATGATTGGCGACCAGTTGTGGCGGTTTGACCCGAATGAGGGGACGACGCTTCTGCATGGCGGCGCGATCGGCTTGCACGGGCGCGACTGGGATGTGGCGGGTCAGGGCGCAGCGCATGTGACCTTTGCGCTGGAGCTTGGCCATTGCGAGGGCGGGTTTCCCGGCGCGCGGCGGATCGAGGCGCGCTACCGGGTCGAGGGGCTGACCCTGCGGCTGGATCTGGTGGCGCAGACGGACCGGCCCACGCTGATGAACCTGTCGAGCCATGTCTATTGGAACCTGACCG
Organism: Natronohydrobacter sp.; assembly: GCA_020832585.1. Taxonomy (GTDB): domain Bacteria; phylum Pseudomonadota; class Alphaproteobacteria; order Rhodobacterales; family Rhodobacteraceae; genus Roseinatronobacter. Next base: position 1,122 of record JAFIEL010000211.1, read on the forward strand.
GGCGCGGTAATCTGGACGGGCATCGCTTGCAGGTGGCTGCGGATCGGTTTGTGCCGGTCGATGCGCGGTTGTGCCCTATGGGTGCGCCTGTCGCGGTCGTGGGCGAGATGGACCTGCGCGACGGTCGTCTGCTGGATGGCGGGCCGCGCTATGACCATAATTTCTGCCTGTCGGATGCGCGCGACGCCTTGCGCCCGGTTGCGTGGCTGTCGGCCACGGATGCGCCGAGGCTGGAACTGGCGACCACGGAACCCGGCCTGCAGGTCTATGATGGCGGCGCGTCGATGTTCGGCTTGGCGCTCGAGCCGCAATGCTGGCCTGATGCGCCGAACCAGCCCGGCTATCCACCGATCCTGCTGACCCCCGATTCTGGCCCGCTCGTGCAATCGACCGAGTGGCGTTTCACCCTGCCTGATGGAGCCTGACCCATGCGCCCCCTGCCCCTTGCCCTTGCCGCCCTGACCCTGCTTTCCGCCTGTGCCTCGGTCTCGCGCGAGGAATGTCTGGCGGGCGATTGGGTCAGTATCGGCCAGCGCGACGGCGCGGCAGGGCGCGTGGGGTCTGCGCAATTCGAGCGGCATGTGACGGCCTGCGCCAAGGTCGATGTGACCCCGGACCGCACCGCATGGGCGCAGGGCTATGAGGTGGGTCTGCGCCAGTATTGCACGCCGCTGAGCGGGCTGCGCGAGGGGGAAGCGGGCCACAGCTATCGCAATGTCTGCCCCGCTGCCACCGAGGCGGGTTTCCTGCGCGGGCATGATCTGGGTCTTGCGGCCTATCGCCAGCGCCAGCGCATCAGCGAGATCGAGCGCGAGATCAGCGAGTTGACCCGGCGCAATGCGGCGATTGCCGGGAAGGAAGAGCAGCTTGCAGAGTGGCAGGCCAATCAGTCGCAGATTCTGTCGCTGCGGCTGGACCTTGGCTTTGCGCGGGCGGAACTGTCGCGCATCGAGCGCGAGATCCGCGCCTTCAGGGCAGCGCAATAGGCGTGCGATTGCCCTCCAGCACCCGGCGCAGCACGGCCGGGTAAAGCTGGTGCTCCAGCGGCAGGATTCGCGTGGCAAGAGTGTCAGGCGTGTCACCGGGCAGCACAGGCACCCGCGCCTGGCCCAGAATCGGGCCATCATCCAGCGCGGCGGTCACTTCGTGGACGGTGCACCCGGCCTCATGGTCGCCTGCGTCAATCGCGCGGGCATGGGTGTTCAGGCCCTTGTATTTCGGCAAAAGCGAGGGGTGGATATTCAGCATCTGCCCCTCGAACCGTGCCACGAAATCGGCAGTCAGGACGCGCATGAACCCTGCCAATGCGACCAGATCGGGTTTCGCGGCCAGCAGCGGCTCCAGAAGCGCGGCCTCAAACGCCGCGCGGTCGCCCTTGTAGGGCCGATGATCGACAACGGCGGTCGGGATGCCCAGCGCGGCGGCCTTGGCCAGCCCCCCGGCCTGCGGATCATTCGACAAGACCAGACAGGGCCGCCCCGGATGATCGCCCGTCATCGACTGCGCCAGCGCCACCATGTTCGAGCCTGACCCGGAAATCAGGATCGCAACGCGCTTGGTCACGCAAGCACCCCGGAATAGCGGATGCCTGCGCCGTCCGACACATGGCCCAAGCGATGCACGGTCTCACCCGCCTCAGACAGCAATGCGCTCAGCGCTTCAGCCCGGTCCGCCGCGACGACCAGCACCATGCCAATCCCGGCATTGAAGGTCTTGAGCATCTCCGCCTGAGCAATCCCGCCCTCATCCGCCAGCCAGCGGAACACCGGCGGCAGGGTCCAGGCACCCAGATCGATCTCGGCCCCCATGCCTTCGGGCAGCACGCGCGGCAGGTTCTCGGTCAGCCCGCCGCCGGTGATATGGGCCAATGCGTGCACGCCGCCTGCCCGGACAGCCGCGAGCGCCGGTTTCACATAAAGCCGCGTCGGGGCCAGAAGCGCGGCACCCAAGGTGTCATCCGCGAAAGGGGCCGCCGCATCCCAGCCCAGCCCGGTGCGCTCAACAATCTTACGCACCAGCGAATAGCCGTTGGAATGTACCCCATCCGAGGCCAGACCCAAGAGCACATCGCCTGCCACAACCCCCGCAGGCAGATCGGCCCCGCGTTCCATCGCGCCCACGGCAAAGCCTGCAAGGTCGAAATCCTTGGCCTCGTACATGCCCGGCATTTCCGCCGTCTCGCCCCCGATCAGCGCGCAGCCTGACAGGCGGCAGCCTTCGGCAATACCGGTTATGATGCGGGTGGCAGCAGGCACATCCAGCTTGCCGGTCGCGAAGTAATCAAGGAAGAACAACGGCTCTGCGCCCTGACAGACCAGATCATTGACGCACATCGCCACCAGATCAATGCCGATCGTGTCCAGATGGCCCGTGTCAATGGCAATGCGCAGCTTGGTGCCCACCCCGTCGGTCGCGGCCACAAGGATCGGGTCCTTATAGCCCGCGCCCTTCAGGTCGAACAGCGCCCCGAAGCCGCCCAGGCCCGCCATGACACCGGGCCGCGTGGTGGCCTTCGCCGCAGGCTTGATCGCCTCGACCAGCGCATTGCCTGCATCAATATCGACGCCTGCCTGCGCGTAACTCAACCCGTTCTTGCCCTCTGACATGATTGCAGCCCCTTGCAGCGAAAAGTCCTTGTGCCGCGCGATAGCGGATCAGGGCAGGCAGGGCAAGCAGACAAGCCCCGCAGCCGTCTTGACCCGCCCGCGCTTTGGGCTTAGCACCACGCGCAGGCGGGCCTGTAGC
>JAFIEL010000212.1 GCA_020832585.1 Natronohydrobacter sp.
AGCAGCATCAGCGCCAGTTGCACCTCTGCCAGCCGCGCGCGGATCATGCGCCCGAAACCCCCGCTTCGGCGAATGTCGCCATGCCGTTATGGCAGGCCAGCGCCGCGCGCAGAATGCCCAATGCCAGGGCCGCACCCGACCCTTCGCCCAACCGCATGTCGAAATCCAGCACCGGGTTCTGCCCCAGAGCGGCCAGCAACCGTCGGTGGCCGGGTTCGGCCGAGGCATGGCCCACAAGACAATGCGCGAGCAGACGCGCATCCGCCGCATGCAGGCAGGCCGCCGCGGCCGTGCAGATGAAACCGTCCAGGATCACCGGGATGCGATGCGCCCGCGCCGCCAGCACCGCGCCGCAGATCGCCGCCTGTTCGCGCCCGCCCAAAGCCGCCAGAACCTGCAACGGGGCAAGACCCGCATGGCGGCGCAGACCGGTTTCAATCGCCGCGATCTTGCGCGCGATGCCCGCCGCGTCCGACCCGGTGCCGGGACCGACCCATTCCGCCGCACTGCCACCGAACAGCGCCGCCGCCAATGCTGCCGCGACGGTCGAATTGCCTATGCCCATTTCGCCAAGGATCAGGATATCCGCGCGCGGGTCCACCGCCTGCGCGCCACGGGTGATGGCCGCCAGTGTCTCGGCCTCGGTCATTGCCGGGCCAGTGGTGAAATCGCCCGTGGGCTGATCCAGATCCAGCGCGACGACCTGCAGATCGGCCCCGTTCACCGCGCAAAGCTGGTTGATCGCCGCCCCGCCCGCTTCGAAATTCGCCACCATCTGCGCGGTCACAGCCTGCGGAAACGGGTTCACGCCCTGCGCGCAGATGCCGTGATTGCCTGCGAAGATCAGCGCCTGTGCGCGGGTGATCTGCGGGCGCTCTGTCCCCTGCCATCCGGCCATGAAAATCGCCAGCTCCTCCAGCCGCCCCAAGGCACCGGGGGGTTTGGTCAGGCTGTTCTGGCGGGCAAGGGCGGCCTGCCGTGCGGCACTATCGGTCTGTGGCAGGGCATCCGCCAGAGCGGCGATCTGCGCAAGTGTGGTGATATCCATTCATTTCATCCTCAGTGACAGGCCGGCAGCCGTGAAATGCACTTCATCCGCGACAGCGGCCACAGTTTGATTAAGCCAGCCCTGCGCATCGCGAAACCGCCGTGCCAATGCGTTTTCGGGCACAATGCCCATACCGACCTCATTGCTGACAAGGACCACAGGGCTGGTCTGCGCTTGGGCCAGTGCCAGCATGTCGCCTGCCGCCGCGCGCCAGTCGCGCTCGTCCAGCATCAGGTTGGTCAGCCACAGGGTCAGGCAATCGACCAGTCGAGGCATGCCTTCGGAGGCGTGCAGCGCCGCGATCAGGTCGCGCGGGGCGCCAAGTGTGTGCCATTCCGGGCCACGGCTGGCCTGATGATGGGCGATGCGCTCGGCCATCTCTGTATCCCAGGCTTCTGCCGTGGCGATATAGGTCGCGGGCGTGCCAAAACCCAGCGTGCGCGCTTCGGCCAGACGGCTTTTGCCCGACCGCGCGCCACCGATATAAAGCAGGATCTGTGCCATGCCGCCCCTTGCCCCTCTGGGCGTCGTAAAGCAGATAAGGGGCGCGGGCTTCAAGGAGAAATGCGCATGGCGCGACTGAGGATGATCCGGCACGCGCCCGCCCTGCACGGTGGCGCATTGGCGGGGCGGCGCGATGTGGCCGCTGATCTGGGCGATGGCGCGGGTGTGGCGGGGGTCCGGGGGGCCTTGGGCGAGGTGGGCCGCGTGATCGTCAGCCCGGCGCTGCGCTGCGTGCAGACTGCGCAGGCGCTGTTTCCGGGGGTGGGTTTCGCGCAGGATGCGCGGCTCTGGGAGCAGGATTTCGGCGCATGGGAGGGCATGGCCCTTGATGCCCTGCCCGATCTGGGGCCGCTGACCCGCGCGGAACTGGCCGCGCATTGTCCGCCGGGGGGCGAGAGTTTCGCGGATCTCTGCGCCCGCGTCTGGCCTGCGCTGCACGAGATTGCCGCCGGGGGGGATGCGGTGATCGTGGCCCATGCGGGCGTGATCCGGGCGGGGCTGGCGCTGGTGCTGGACAGCCCGTCGCAAGGGCTGGCCTTCGAGGTCGCGCCCCTGTCGCTGACCGAGGTGCACCAGATCACCGGACATGGTTGGTCAGTGGCCTGCGTGAACTGGCAAGCGCGATGAGGGTCAGGGTCGCGGGGCATTTCGGGGAATGGGTGCAAGGGCGGCTGGGGCCATCCGGGCCGGTGGTGCTGGTCACATTGCCCTGCCCGATGCTGGCGCTGCAGGGGATCGCCCTGCCGGGGCCTGTGCGGGTGCAGGGCATGACCGCGCGCGCGGCGCGCGGGTTCCTGCACAGGCTGGGCCTGTCCCTGCCGGGGCGGGTGCGGCTGCGCGCTTGTGTCGCGCCCGGTCTGGGCTGCGGCATGTCCACGGCGCGACTGGTGGCGCTCGCGCAGCTTGCGGGCTGGGACGGGCCGCCGGAGATTCTGGCGCGGGCCTGTGTGGGCGTCGAGGGCGCAAGTGATCCGCTGATGTTCGCGGCCCCGGAGCAGGTGCTCTGGGCCTCTCGTTTGGGGCTGTCGCTGGGCGATCTGCCCGCCCTGCCGCGCTATGAGCTGGTCGGCGGCTTCTTCGGCGGACCGGTGCGGACGGACCCGCAGGACGACACTTTCCCCGACATCGCGGATCTGATCGCAGCGTGGCGCGCGGCGCGCGGTCTGGCGGGGTTTGCCGCGTTGGCGTCCGAGAGTGCGGGGCGCACACTGGCTTTGCGCGGGCCTGTAGATGACCCGACCGCGACGCTGGCGCGGGATCTGGGTGCCTTGGGCCATGTCATCGCGCATACCGGGGCCGCGCGGGGGCTGATCTTTGCGCCCGGCACAGTGCCGGAACAGGCGCGCGCGGCGCTGCACGCAGCGGGCCTGCGCGGGGTGATGCAAGTCCGGGGGGGCGGGGCATGAGTTTTGCGGGCATGATGCTGGTGGCCTTGGCGCTTGATCTGCTGATCGGCTGGCCTGCAGGGGTCTTCGCCCGGATCGGTCATCCGGTGACGTGGCTGGGGGCGTTGATCTCTGCGCTGGAGCGGCGCTGGAACCATGGCTTGCGGCGGCGCGCAAAGGGGGTGGCGCTGGTGATCGTGGTCGTGGGGCTGGCGGGGGCGCTCGGCTTGGCGCTGCAAGCCCTGCTGCCGGGGGGCTGGGTCGGCGTGCTGATCGGCGGCGTGCTGGCCTGGCCGCTGGTCGCTCTGCGGTCCATGCACGCCCATGTCGCCGCTGTCGCGCGCCCGCTTGAAGCGGGCGATCTGGACGGGGCGCGCGGGGCAGTGGCGATGATCGTCGGGCGCGATGTGACGCGGCTGGATGCGGCAGGCGTGGCGCGCGCGGGGCTGGAGAGCCTGGCCGAGAACACCTCTGACGGGATCGTGGCCCCGGTGTTCTGGGGCGCGTTACTGGGGCTGCCGGGGATTGCGGCCTACAAGGCGATCAACACGCTTGATTCGATGGTCGGGCATAAAAATGACCGCTATCTGGCCTTCGGCTGGGCCTCTGCCCGCGTCGATGATCTGGTGAACCTGATCCCGGCACGACTGACGGGGGCGTTGTTCGCACTCGTCGGGGGTCGCGCGGACGCATGGCGCTGCATGGGACGCGACGCGCGCAAGCACCGCTCGCCCAATGCAGGCTGGCCCGAGGCCGCGATGGCGGGCGCGCTGGGGGTGCGGCTGTCGGGACCGCGCGCTTATGGGGATCAGGTGTCGCCGGAGCCCTGGGTGAATGAGGGCGCACCCGATCCGGGGCCGGGCGATCTGCGCCGGGGTTTGCGGGTCTATGCCTGGGCG
>JAFIEL010000213.1 GCA_020832585.1 Natronohydrobacter sp.
GCTGTCCGTTTTGCGGCAATACCGATACGCAGGTGAAGGATTCACGCCCCGCAGAGGACCATGGTGCGATCCGCAGACGACGGTTCTGCCCGGCGTGTGGCGGGCGTTTCACCACCTATGAGCGCGTCCAGTTGCGTGATCTGGTGGTGGTCAAGTCAAACGGCCGACGCGAGGCGTTTGACCGCGAGAAGCTGGAACGCTCGGTGCGGATTGCGATGCAGAAGCGCCCGATCGAGCATGAGCGGATCGACCAGATGATTTCCGGGATCGTGCGGCGGCTGGAGAGCATGGGCGATACGGATATCCCCTCGAAGATGATCGGCGAGATCGTGATGGAAACGCTCGCGCGGATCGACACGGTTGCCTATGTGCGTTTCGCGAGCGTTTACAAGAACTTTCAGGAAGCGGATGATTTCGACAAGTTCGTGTCGGAACTGCGTCCTGACCCCAAGGATGCCGGGTAGGTTGTGACCAGCGAGACGGATCGCCGTTTCATGCGGCTGGCCATTGCGCTGGGTCAGCGCGGGCTGGGGCATGTCTGGCCCAATCCGGCTGTGGGTTGCGTTCTGGTGCGCGACGGGCAGATTCTGGCGCGCGGCTGGACCCAGCCCGGCGGCAGGCCCCATGCCGAAAGGGTGGCGCTGGCCGCGTGCGATGCGCGCGGTGCGACGGCCTATGTCAGCCTTGAGCCTTGCGCCCATCATGGCAAGACCCCACCCTGTTGCGAGGCGCTGATCGCGGCAGGCGTGGTGCGGGTGGTCACGGCGCTGACCGACCCGGACCCGCGCGTGGCGGGCCGTGGTCATGCGATGCTGCGCGCCGCCGGGATCGAGGTCATCGAAGGGGTAGAGCACGAGGCCGCACGCGCGGTCAATGCCGGGTTTTTGCTGCGCGTGACCGAGGGGCGGCCCTTTGTGACGCTGAAACTGGCGCTGACGCTGGACGGGCGGATTGCCACGGCTGCAGGCGAGAGCCGCTGGATCACCGGGCCTGAAGCGCGGCGCAGGGTGCATGCGATGCGCGCGCGCCATGATGCGGTTCTGGTGGGCGCCGGGACGGCGCGGGCGGATGACCCGGATCTGCGTGTGCGGGGGCTGGGGGTTGCGCATCAACCCGTGCGGGTCGTGGCCGCGCGGGGCCTGGATCTGGACCCTGACGCGCGGCTTGGGGCATCGGCGCGGGAGGTGCCGGTCTGGCTGGTGCACGGGCCGGGGGCCAGTGACGCGCGGCGTGCGGCATGGCAGGCCGTGGGGGCAGAGTTGATCGCGCTGGAAGAGGGGTTCGGGGCGGGTGCCATGCTGCAGGCTTTGGGCGCGCGCGGGCTGACGAGGGTGTTCTGCGAAGGGGGCGGCGAATTGGCTGCGAGCCTGCTGCGTGCGGGGCTGGTGGATGAGTTGGTGGTCTTCTCTGCGGGCAAGATGATCGGCGCAGAGGGGCGCGCGGGTGTGGGGGCTTTGGGGCTGGAGGTCTTGGTCCATGCGCCGCGCTTTGATCTGGTGGATGTGCGGGCAGTGGGTGCGGATGTGATGCAGCGCTGGCGCAGAGTGATCTGACTGCGGGCCAGTCTGACTGCGGGCCAGTCTTGATGAGGCGCTGCGCGCCAAGCCTTTTTGAGTTGGGGGGCTTTGCCCCCGTCCCGCGAGGCGGGACTCCCCCAGGATATTTGTGCAAGATTGAAAGAGGTGTCGGGGGCTGGGTGCAATGAGCGGGTTTCGAAGTTACATGGATCTTGCACTGGAGGAAGCACGGGCCGCGGCGGCGCGGGGGGAAGTGCCGGTGGGGGCGGTTGTCATTTCCGGGCAGGGCGAGGTTCTGGCGCGGGCAGGGAACCGGACGCGGGAGTTGTGCGATCCGACAGCACATGCCGAATTGCTGGCCTTGCGGGCAGCCTGTGCGGGTTTGGGGCAGGAGCGGCTGACAGGCTGCGATCTCTATGTCACGCTGGAACCCTGTCCGATGTGCGCGGCGGCGATTTCGAATGCGCGGATTGCGCGGCTGTATTACGGGGCGTCCGATCCGAAATCAGGCGGTGTGGGGCAGGGCCCGCGGATCTTTGCGCATCCCCAATGTCATCATGTGCCGGAAGTCTATGACGGGATTGCTGCCGGCGAGGCGGCGGCGCTCTTGCAGGCGTTTTTTGCGCGGCTACGTTGACCGCCATGGAACAGGTCATCGCCTATTGTGAGCGCACGGATTTTGCCTATTGGAGCGAGCCGGTCAATGCGTTGACCAATGCGGCGTTTTTGCTGGCCGCATTTGCGGTCTGGCCAATGACGCGGGGCTTGCCGCTGGCGCGGGCCATGGCGGTTGTGCTGGCGGTGATCGGGTTGGGATCGTTTCTGTGGCATACCCATGCGACACGCTGGGCGGGGCTTGCGGATGTGCTGCCGATCCTGGGCTTCATCCTGCTCTATCTGTTTGCTGCGACGCGGGATTATCTGGGCGCGTCAGGTGTGGTGGCTGGGTTGGTCGTGGTGGCGTTCCTGCCTTATGCGGCGGTGTTCGGCTGGGCGCTGGGGCTGATCGTGCCGGGGCTGGGGGCCAATGCGGCCTATCTGAGCGTGGCGGTCTTGATCGTGGCCTATGGGGTGTATCTGAGGGGCAGTGCGACGGGGCGGGGCTTGTTGATCGGAGCGGGCATCCTGTGTGTCTCGCTGGGCTTTCGGATGCTGGACGGGCCGATCTGCGCGGTCTTTCCTATCGGCACGCATTTCCTGTGGCATATTCTGAACGCTGTGATGCTGGGCTGGATGATCCGGGTCTATTGCTGTCATATGGGCCGTGCATGACAAAGCCCCGGCCTTGCGGGCCGGGGCTTTGTGTTGGAACGAGACAGGATCAGGCCAACGCCGCGATGGTGCGTTCCAGATCGCCTGCGGCCTTGTCCAGAACGTCCTTTTCCGGGCCCGACAGGCTTGCGGCCTTTTCACGGGTCTCGGACAGCAGCGTTTCCAGCACGGCCCGCCCTTCGGGACCTGCGGCAAAGGCGCGTTCGGCTAGTACCGTGGTGCCCGCAGGCGTGATCTCGGCAAAGCCGCCGGTCACGACATAGCGGGTCTCGCCGCCTTCGCCTTCGGTGGTCAGGATACCGGGGCGCAGGGTGGTGATCATCGGCGCATGCTCGGGCATGGCCGTCAGATCGCCCTCGGCCCCCGGTATCTGCACCGCCCGGACAGCACCCGAGGCAAGCTTGCGCTCGGGGCTGACGAGGTCGAATTGCATCGTATCGGCCATGATGGACCCCCTTTAGGCCGCAGCGGCCAGGCGCGCAGCTTTTGCGATCACTTCGTCGATGTCGCCAACCATGTAGAAGGCCGCTTCGGGCAGGTGGTCATATTCACCGGCCACGACAGCCTTGAAGGAGGCGATGGTTTTCTCGAGCGGAACCTGAATCCCGTCCGACCCGGTAAACACCTTGGCCACGTCGAAGGGCTGCGACAGGAAGCGCTGGATTTTCCGGGCGCGGGCCACGGTCAGCTTGTCCTCTTCCGACAGTTCGTCCATCCCAAGGATGGCGATGATGTCCTGAAGCGACTTGTAGCGCTGCAGGATGCCCTGCACGTCACGCGCGACATTGTAATGCTCTTCACCGATATAGGTCGGGTCCATGAGGCGCGAGTTGGAGTCCAGCGGGTCCACGGCCGGGTAGATGCCGAGTTCCGAGATCGCGCGCGACAACACGGTGGTTGCGTCGAGGTGGGCGAACGAGGTTGCCGGTGCCGGGTCGGTCAAGTCATCGGCAGGAACGTAGATGGCCTGAACAGAGGTGATGGAGCCTGCTTTGGTCGAGGTGATGCGTTCCTGCAGCGCGCCCATGTCGGTCGCCAGCGTCG
>JAFIEL010000214.1 GCA_020832585.1 Natronohydrobacter sp.
CTCACGACGAGCTTGACGAGCGGCCCCCTTGCCTGTCCCCGTCCGTACCTCGGCTACAAGATCCGGGATCTCACCAGCCATTTGCGTGTTCCTTTGCACAAGTTGAACAGCCCGCCTCCAAGGGTGCGGGCTGTGAGTGTGGCGGCTATAGGCGAGATTCGGGGAAAAGAAAAGGGGGCGCTCGCGCCCCCTCTTCGGCCTTTGGCCGAATTCACCCCCTGAGGATATTTTTGCAAGACTGAAATCAGAGAAGCACAGTCGGATCGCCGAAGCCTTGCGGGACATAGAGGTTATGGGGGCCGAGATTTTTCACATCGGTTTCGCCACACAGCGCCATCGTGACATCAAGCTCCTTGTGGAGAATTTCGAGCGCCTTGGTGACACCGGGCTGGCCCATAGCACCCAGCCCGTAAGTAAAGGCGCGCCCGATATAGGTGCCCTTGGCCCCGAGTGCCAGCGCCTTGAGCACATCCTGGCCTGAGCGGATACCACTGTCGAGATGCACTTCCACCTTGTCGCCCACGGCATCCATGATTGCTGGTAGCATGCGGATCGATGATACGGCCCCGTCAAGCTGGCGACCGCCGTGGTTTGACACGATGATTGCATCGGCGCCGACCTCGGTCGCGCGGCGCGCGTCTTCGGGTTCCATGATGCCCTTGATGATGACCTTGCCGCCCCACCATTCCTTGAACTGTGCGATACGGTTCCAGTCCAGCGCCGGGTCAAAGGCTTCTGCGGTCCATGTGGACAGCGACGAGGGGTCGGTCACGCCCTTGGCATGGCCCACGATATTGCCGAAGAAACGCCGCTTCGTGCCTAGCATTTCCAGACCCCAGGGGATTTTGGTCATCATGTTGGCGATGGATTTCGCGGTCAGCTTGGGCGGCGCGGACAGACCGTTCTTCAGATCCTTGTGGCGCTGGCCCAGAACCTGCAGATCGACTGTGATGACGATGGCCGAGCAATTGGCGGCATGGGCGCGGTCGAACAGGCGGCGCATGAAATCATCGTCTTTCAGCGTATAGACCTGAAACCAGAAGGGTTTTTTCGTGTGCTTGGCCACATCCTCGATCGAGCAGATCGACATGGTGGAGAGCGTAAACGGCACGCCGAATTTCTCGGCGGCGCGGGCGGCCTTGATCTCGCCATCTGCCGATTGCATGCCCGTCAGACCCACCGGGGCGAGGGCGATGGGCATGGCGACATCTTCGCCGATCATCGTGGATTTGGTGCTGCGCCCCGACATATCGACCGCGACGCGCTGTTTCAGCCGGATATGGTGAAAATCCGAGGTGTTCTCGCGAAAGGTCTGCTCAGACCAGCTGCCGGATTCGGCATAGTCATAGAACATGCGCGGGGTGCGTCGCTCGTAGATTCGGCGCAAATCCTCGATATTGGTGATGATCGGCATTCTTTACTCCCCCTCGCAATTGGTAAAAAAACTTTACCGAAAGCGCGGGGAAATGCAAGCCTCAGCCGAAGACGCGCTTGATCCAGCCTTTCTTTTCCGGGGCAGGGGCGTCGGCTTGTGCCTCTGTCTCGGTTGTGGCTTCTGGTGTGTCTGGAATCGGGCCTTCGATCTCTGCCTGAAAACGGGAGAAGAAATCAGCGGCCATGCGCCGGGCGAAGCCATCGACAATGCGGCTGCCTAGCTGCGCGAGCTTGCCGCCGACCTTGGCATCGACCTCATAGCTCAGCAGCGTGCCACCCTCGGAGGGTTCCAGCCGGACCTTGGCCTCGCCCTTGGCGAATCCTGCTGCGCCGCCCTTGCCTTCGCCGGTCAGGGTGCAGCTTTCCCCCTCGACCACATCCGACATGGTGACAGTGCCCTTGAAGGTGGCTTTCACCGGGCCCACTTTCTGCACGACTGTCGCCTCATAGCCCTGTGCGGCCGATCCGGTCAGTTCCGTACAGCCCGGCACGCAGGCTTTCAGCACGTCTGGATCGAACAGCGCGGCCCAGACGGCCTGTGGCGGAGCGGCGATCTGGCGGGTGTCGGACATTTGCATCGGTGAGACCTCCCTCAAAGCGTGATCGCGCAAGACTAGGCGATCAGGGCCACGCGGGAAAGAAGGCTTTGGTCGCATGGACTTTGGTCTTAGATCATTGACCGGGGCGCGGGTTTGTGATCACATTTCTTATGATCGAAACGCTGAACCGCCAGACCACCATTTCCGAGCCCCCGGCGCATGACCGGGTGTATCGCGGTCTGCGCCAGCAAGTCATGCATGGTGAACTGGCCCCCGGTCAGGCGCTGACGCTGCGGGGGATCGGCAAGCAATATGGTGTGTCGATGACGCCCGCGCGCGAGGCGCTGCGCCGTCTGACCGCCGAAGGAGCGCTGACGCTCTCGGCCTCGGGGCGGGTGACAACACCGGAACTGTCGAATGACCGGATCGAGGAACTGGCGCAGATCCGTGCGCTGCTGGAGCCGGAACTGGGCAGCCGCGCGCTGCGCCGCGCGCATCTGGCGCTGATCGACCGGATGGAGGTGATCAATGAGGCCAATGCCCGAGCGATCCATCTGCAAGACCCGGTCGAATACATCCGCACCAATCTGGAATTTCACCGCACGCTCTATCTGCGCGCGCAAAGCCCGGCGATGCTGGGTTTGCTGGAAACCGTCTGGCTGCAACTGGGGCCGACGATGCGCGCGCTCTATACCAAGCTGCGCCGCACCACCGCGCCCCCGCATCACCGGCTGATTCTCGAAGCTTTGCGGGCGGGCGATGATGCGGCGCTCCGGCTGGCGCTGCGGACCGATGTGACCCAGGGGCTGCGGCATTTGCAGGGGTAGGGGATATGAAACGGTTTTTCATTCTGGCGATGCTGGCGGCCCCCGCGCAGGCGCAGAATTTCACCACACAGGCCGAGGTGCAGCCGATCCTGGAGATGACCCGCGCGCATTGGGTTGGGATCGGCACGGCGACCGGGCGCGATCTGCTGTATTTCACGCATCTTCTGAGTTGGCGCTGCGGGGTCGGGGAAATCCGCTACGGGCTGAATGGCGCGGCGCCCGATACCGTGTTGCCGATGGAACCCTGCCACCGCGAGACGAACCAGCCCAATGCGATCCGGGAATTGCCCTTCATCGGCTATGCGCTGAATGAAATCACGGCGGTTTCGGTGCGGGTCGTCTTTCCTGACGGGGCAGAGCTGGTGCAAGAGTTTTCTCGCGCCGAGATCCGCATCGACTGATCAGGGTGCGGCCAGTGCAAACGAAAACAGCCCCGGAACCTGTCCGGGGCTGTTTTGCATGTCAGTGTCGGGATCACGCCGAGGGTTCCGGCTCCATCCCGCCATCTTCGTCGCCGCGCTTGCGACCACGCGTCTTGGGAATGGCCGCGACCGAAGGCGTGTTCGCGATCTGACCATCATCATCGTCATCGCCACGCCCGATCGGTTCACCGCGCATCACACGCCCGATTTCCGGCCCGGTCAGGGTTTCATATTCCAAGAGACCCTGCGCCAGATTCTCCAGATCCTCACGGTGCTCTGTCAGGATGCGCTTGGCGGTTTCATAACCTTCATTGACCAGATCGCGCACCTTGTCATCGATCATCTTCTGGGTGATGCCGGAATGGTTCGACCCACCGCCATAATTGCCCAGATAGCTTTGCTGCTCATTGGCATAATCGACATAGCCCAGCTCTTGGTCAAAACCGAATTGCGTGACCATCGCGCGGGCAATCCGTGTCACCTGCTGAATGTCGCTTGCCGCGCCAGAGGTCACGGCATCTTCGCCAAAGACCAGTTCCTCGGCCACGCGTCCGCCCATCGCCATGGCGATCTTGGACTTGTATTTGCGGTAGCTGACCGACAACT
>JAFIEL010000215.1 GCA_020832585.1 Natronohydrobacter sp.
TGTCGGAATGGGCGGGGCTGCGCGGGTCTGTGTTGAACCTGACAGCCCTCGCCATTGGCGCGATCCTGTTTGCGATGGGCGCACAGGCCGTTTACGCCGTAACCGCCGCAGGTGCCGCATGAAAGCCATCCCCCGCGCCCATCCGCTCTGGCTTGCCTATATTCTGCATCGGCTGTCGGGCCTTGGCCTTGCGCTGTTCCTGCCTGCGCATTTCTACGTCCTCTCGATGGCGCTGACCGACGCGGCGCGGCTCGATGCCTTTTTGCGCCTGACCGATTATCCGCTGGTGAAACTGGCCGAATTCGGCCTCGTGTTCCTGCTGGCAGTTCATTTCTTCGGCGGATTGCGCCTGATGGCATTGGAATGGCTGCCGTGGTCTGCGCCACAAAAGACATGGGCCGCCGCCAGCCTTGCCGGGGCTTTTCTGATTTCCACGACATTCCTGCTAAGGGCGATTTGATCCATGTTCACCACCAAAGACATCGACCGCCATGACACGGATATCCTGATCCTTGGGACCGGGGGCGCGGGCCTGTTCGGCGCGCTGCACGCGCTGCAATCCGCCCCCCCCAGCACCCGCATCACCATCGCGGTCAAGGGGCTGATCGGCAAATGCGGCTGCACGCGCATGGTGCAGGGCGGCTACAACGTCGCCTTGGGCGGGGGCGATACGGTCGAGCGGCATTTCATGGACACGATTCAGGGCGGCAAATGGCTGCCCAATCAGGACATGGCGTGGCGGCTTTGCGAACAGGCGGTGGTGCGTATCCGCGAGTTGGAGAATGAACTCGGCTGTTTCTTCGACCGCAACCCCGACGGCACGCTGCACCAGAAGGCGTTTGCGGGCCAGACCGCTGACCGGACCGTGCACAAGGGCGATCTGACGGGGATCGAGATCATCAACCGGCTGATGGAAACCGTGCTCGCGCGCCCGGTCGAGAAATTGCAGGAACATCGTGCCATCGGGCTGATCCCGACGAAGGACGGATCGGCGCTCTCGGGGGTGCTGATGATCGACATGCGCACTGGCCGCTTCCGCTTTGTGCGCGCCAAGACCGTGCTGATGGCCACGGGCGGCGGGCCGACCATGTACAAATACCACACGCCAAGTGGTGACAAGACGATGGACGGGCTGGCGATGGCGCTGCGCGCAGGTCTGCCGCTGCGCGATATGGAAATGGTGCAGTTTCACCCCACGGGCCTGCTTGCGGGCGATCACACCCGCATGACCGGCACAGTGCTGGAGGAAGGCTTGCGCGGTGCAGGCGGGCAGTTGATCAACCACAACGGCCAACGGTTCATGTTCGACTATGACGCCAAGGGCGAACGCGCCACGCGCGATGTGGTCAGCCGGGGCATCTATGCCGAGATGCGCAAGACCAATAACCCGGAACAACAGGGCGTATTCATCTCGATGGCCCATCTTGGGCCTGACAATGTGCGCAAGAAATTCTCGGGCATGGTCAAACGCTGCGCCGATAGCGGGTTTGACCTGGCCGCTGGCAAAGTCGAGGTCGTACCGACCGCGCATTATTTCATGGGCGGGGTGGTCGTCGATGTGGACACGCGCACCGACCTTGAAGGGCTTTATGTCGCGGGCGAGGATGCAGGCGGCGCGCATGGCTCGAACCGGCTGGGCGGCAATGGGGTTGCCAATTCCACCGTTTATGGCGGGATTGCGGGCGATGTGATGGGCAGCGACATTCGCCGCATGGGCGCTTTGCGCGACCCGGATGAGGCAGTGCTGGAAGCGGAACTGATGCGCGCCTGCCATCCACTGACCCGCAAACCGGACCTCGTGCAGCCGCTGCGCGCGCAGTTGCAGAATGTCATGTGGGATGATGTGGGCGTCATGCGCACGGAAGCGGGTTTGCAGCGCGGCCTCAAAGGCATCGCGCAGGTCTCGGACGCGCTGATGGATGTGGGCGTCGCGCCCGACAATCTGGCCTTCAACCTGACATGGCATGACTGGCTGAACCTGCGTTCGCTCTGCGATATTTCCGAAGTCATCGCCAAGGCGGCACTCGCCCGCGACAATTCCCGCGGCGCGCATTTCCGCGAGGACCACCCCGAACCCGGCGCGCTGGAGGACAGCTATTTCACCGTGGCCCGCCTGTCTGGTCAGGTCGAAGTCACGCGAGAGGATGTGCAATTCACCATCGTCCGCCCCGGCGAGACGATCCTGCCCGCCCATGAACCTGAAACACTGGTGGCCGCCCAATGACCCAGATCCCGCTTTCCCTGATCCAGCGCACGGCAGAAGACCTGATGGCCAAAGCCGCCATCGAAATCCCCGAGGATTACCTTGACGGGTTGAAACGCGCCGCCGCGACCGAAGATGGCGACCTGTCATCCTTCGTCCTCAAGGCCATGCTGGAGAATTACGAGGCCGCCAAGCAGGACCGCAGCGCCATGTGCGGCGACACGGGCGTGCCGCGCTGGTTCGTGAAACTGGGCAACGAGGCACAGGTCGAGGGCGGCATGGTCGCGCTGGAAGCCGCCCTGCGCCGCGCGACCGCCAAAGCCACGTTTGACGTGCCGCTGCGCCCCAACCGCGTGCATCCGCTCTGGCGCACCGATCACAACAATAATGTCGGCATCGGTGCTCCGGAAATCGAATACGGGTTTGAACCGGGCGGCGACTGGATCGACCTGATCACGGTCCACAAGGGGGGCCTCTTCGGCACGGATTACCGGATGCTCTTTCCCTCGGACGGGGTGCAGGGGATCAAGCGGTTCTATCTCGACAGTCTGATGGCCTTTGGCAAACGGGGGCTGGCCTGTCAGCCTGCGATCATCGGCATAGGGCTTGGCGGATCGAAAGATATCTGCATGAGCCTTGGCAAGCGCGCATCCGTCCTGCGCACTGTGGGCAGCCGCAATTCCGACCCGCGCATCGCCGCGATGGAGGAGGAATTCAAGGAGCTGGGCAATTCCATCGGCATGGGCGCGATGGGGTTTGTGGGCAAGAACATGGTCATCCAGTGCAATATCGAAGTGGGCTATTGTCACACTGGCGGGATGCCGATGTCAGTGCACGCCTTCTGCCTGTCCTCGCGCCGGGCAGTTGCGCGGCTCTACCCCGATGGTCGCGTCGAATACCGCACCGACCCCGACTGGTTCACCGATTACCAGCGTCGCGAAACCGTCGATTGGGAACCCGTTCAGGAGGCCGCAGAATGAGCATCCGCGAAATCCGCCTTTCGACCACACCAACGCCGGAAGCCATCGCCGAGTTACGCCTTGGCGATATCGTCTATCTGGACGGGCTGATGTACACGGCCCGCGAGGGCGTCTATATGCGCGCGCTTGAAGAACAGGCCAATATCCCGATGGAACTGCCCTCGGAAAGTGCGGCGAATTTCCATTGCTCGCCTGCCGCGCGGATCAATGCGGATGGGTCTTTCGACATGGGCGCGGTCACGGCGACGGCCTCTTTCCGCTTCGCCAAATGGCTGCCCGAATGGATGGCCAAAACGGGGGCAAAGCTGATCATCGGCAAGGGCGGCATGACCTCACGCGACTACAAGGAGTATTTCGTCCCCAATGGCGCGGTTTACCTGTCCACCGTGGGCTATGGCACCGGCGCGCTGCTGGGGCGCGGGGTGGAAAAGGTCGAGGCCGTCCACTGGAACGAGGAACTGGGCCTTGCGCAAGCCATGTGGGTGATCCGCTGCAACAGGATGGGACCGTTCATCGTGGCGTCAGACCTGAACGGGGATTGCC
>JAFIEL010000216.1 GCA_020832585.1 Natronohydrobacter sp.
GATCCTGCCAGAACGCCCAGACCGGCGGTTTGGGGTTGCGCACTTTCGCGCCGCCACAGCCGCCATTGCCGATCCCTTCGCGCAAGGGGTCTGTCATCGCGCCGCTCTTCATTAGCAGGTGCACGATGGTCCCGCCCATCACGCCCATGCCGACCGCGATCAGCGTCTTGGCAATGGCGAATTCCAGCCCCAGAACACCGGCTGTCAGCACGAACATCGACGGGTCCATCAGGGGCGAGGCCAGCCAGAACGCCATGACCGGCGCCAGCGGCACGCCAATCGCCAGAAGTGCTGCAATCAGCGGGATCACCCCGCAGGAACAGAAGGGCGACAAGCCCCCGGCCAGCGCCCCCATCAGGATCATCATGGTAGGTGCACCCGTGAAGGCCTTGGCGATCAGATTATCCGCGCCCGTCGCCCCCGCCCAAGCCGCAATCAGGATCGAGGCCGCAAGGAAGGGCGCAATCGAGGTCAGCGCACCTGTGACTTTGGCAAAGGATGGGCCAAGCTGCGCCGGGTCAAGCACCACCACGGCCAGCACAATCAGCGCGAAGGCCAGCCACGGCTTTTCCTTGCGCCACAGATGCGACCACAGCGCCTGAACGGGGCCGAGTTGGGGGAGCGAGTGGTCAGTCATCCTTAAATCTCCGGTTTTCTGGTTATATTATTCATGAGTCTCACGCCGAACGTGCCCGCGGATGGACGCCTTGGCAGCACTCACTCAACAGGAAATCCACCACCCCATGCAGGGCCGTGGTTTCCGCCCGCGTCAGCACTTCGCGCCCCACCCGCGTCTGGCTGATCAGCCCGGCGAGTTTCAGCGCCCGCAGATGATGCGCGAGGGTTGAGAGTGGCATATCCAGATGCGCGCCGATCTCGCCCACCATCAACCCGTCTGGCCCGGCCTTCACCAACAGGCGAAAGACCGACAGCCTCGCGGCATGGCCAAGGGCGGCAAGAGCGATAGCGACTTTGTCATCATCACAGGTCATATCCTCAATATAACCATTATTCTGGTTATGTAAACATATCTTTCACCCTGCCCCGCCCAAAAGAGTCTGCGCAATAAATGAAAAGAAACCGCCCCGTTTTGCGCAATCGGATGTGTTTTCGGCATTGACCTCGGCTTTTGACAGACTTACTTTCCTGCCACGCTGAAGGAGCGAATGAGAGCAATGAAAGTCGGCCTTGTACTTATCGTAGGCGAGATGCGCATGGGCCGGTGACGGATATCCAGAACGGACCCCCATGCGCCCCCGAAACCAGACGGGGGCTTTTTTATTGCCCAAAGCCGCGCTAAAGCGACCCACGCATGACGCCTTGATGGAGCACAGGATGACACGTCAGATGACCGGAGCGAAAATGGTTGTTCAAGCCCTGAAGGATCAGGGCGTAGAGGTGGTCTTCGGCTATCCCGGCGGCGCTGTGCTGCCCATCTATGACGAGATTTTCCAGCAAAACGATATTCGCCACATCCTCGTGCGCCATGAACAGGGCGCGATCCATGCGGCAGAGGGCTATGCACGCGCGACCGGGAAGCCCGGCGTGGTGCTTGTCACCTCTGGCCCCGGTGCAACCAATGTCGTCACCGGGATTGTCGACGCGCTGATGGATTCGATCCCGATTGTCGTGCTGTCGGGTCAGGTGCCCACGTTCATGATCGGATCAGACGCGTTCCAGGAGGGCGACACGGTCGGCATCACCCGCCCCTGCACCAAGATGAACTGGCTGGTCAAGGAAACCGACAAGCTGGCGGAAACGATCCATCAGGCGTTCCATGTCGCGACTGCTGGCCGCCCCGGCCCGGTGCTGGTCGATATCCCGAAGGACGTGCAATTCGCGACTGGCACTTATGTCGAAAAGCCCGCCGTCCAGACCGGCCATTACGCGCCCCGCGTCAAGGGCGATGCCGAGATGATTGCGCGGATGGTCGAGTTGATGGAAACCGCTGAAAAGCCCGTGTTCTATACGGGCGGCGGCGTGATCAATTCCGGGCCGGAAGCCAGCCGCCTGCTGCGCGAATGGGTCGAAGCCACGGGCTTTCCCATCACCTCGACCCTGATGGGGCTGGGTGCCTATCCGGCATCCGGCAAATCCTGGCTGGGCATGCTGGGCATGCACGGCACCTATCAGGCCAACTGGGCGATGCATGATTGCGATCTGATGATCAATATCGGCGCACGGTTTGATGACCGGATCACCGGGCGGATCAATGCCTTCAGCCCGGATTCGAAGAAAATCCATGTCGATATTGACCCTTCGTCCATCAACAAGGTGATCCGCGCCGATGTGCCGATCATCGGCGATGTGGCGCATGTGCTGGAAGCAGCCCTTGATCTGTGGAAAGCGCGCGGGCGCAAGGTCAAGCGCGAAGCCATCGGCCGCTGGTGGAAGCAGATCGAAGAATGGAAATCCGTTGATTGTCTGGCCTACAAGCCCGGCACCTCGGTCATCCGCCCGCAGCACGCGGTTGCGCGGCTGGAAGCATTGACCAAGCATCTGGACCGCTACATCACGACCGAAGTGGGCCAGCACCAGATGTGGGCCGCACAATATCTGGGCTTTGAAGACCCGAACCGCTGGATGACCTCGGGCGGTCTGGGGACCATGGGCTACGGGCTGCCCGCGTCGATCGGCGTGCAGATCGCCCACCCCGATGCGCTGGTGATCAATGTCGCGGGCGAGGCATCGTGGCTGATGAACATGCAGGAAATGGGCACCGCGATCCAGTATCGCGCGCCGGTCAAGCAATTCATCCTGAACAATGAACGCTTGGGCATGGTGCGGCAATGGCAGGAACTGCTGCATGGCGAGCGCTATTCGCATAGCTGGTCCGAAGCGCTGCCGGATTTCGTGAAACTCGCCGAGGCGTTTGGCTGCAAGGGCATCCGCTGCGACAATGAGGCCGATCTCGATGACGCGATCCGCGAGATGCTGGCCTATGACGGGCCGGTGATCTTTGATTGCATCGTGGAAAAGCACGAAAACTGTTTCCCGATGATCCCGTCGGGCAACGCCCATAATGACATGATCCTTGGTGAAGTGGATACACAAGGCGTGATCGGCGCGTCGGGCGCGGTGCTGGTGTGATGGGGCGTGGCGCGGCTGGGGTGTTGCTGGTCGCGCTGGCCGTGTTGGCCGCCTGCGACGCGCCCACGCAGATCGTGGGCCACCCTGACACGCAACGTATCGAGATCGGCCCAGACCTGTTTCATGTCCGCGTCATGGGCGATACGGCGATTGCCGCGAATTTCTCGACCGGCAGCAACCTTGTGCTGCGCGTCGAGGAAGGCGCGCGCAAAGCCATTGCTCAGGCCAGCGGCTGCGCGGTCGAAAGCATGACGAAATATGACAGCATCAACCGCTGGCAGGCGCGTCTGGCCTGCTGAGACAAGAGGAAATCTGATGTCCCCCCTGAACATCAAACAAGGCACGTCCAAACATTCCGCCTATGACCTGCGCGACCCCAATGCCGAAGTGATCG
Organism: Natronohydrobacter sp.; assembly: GCA_020832585.1. Lineage (GTDB taxonomy): Bacteria > Pseudomonadota > Alphaproteobacteria > Rhodobacterales > Rhodobacteraceae > Roseinatronobacter. Next base: position 3,485 of record JAFIEL010000216.1, read on the forward strand.
AAACGCACACGCTTGCGGTGATCGTCGATAACGAATCCGGGGTGTTGGCCCGTGTGATCGGGCTGTTTTCGGCGCGCGGCTATAATATCGACAGCCTGACCGTGGCAGAGGTGGATCATCTGGGCCACCGCTCGCGCATCACCGTTGTCACCAGCGGCACGCCACAGGTGATCGTTCAGATCAAGGCGCAACTCGAACGGATGGTGATCGTCCATGCCGTCAATGACCTGA
>JAFIEL010000217.1 GCA_020832585.1 Natronohydrobacter sp.
TGCACATCCCGATGTTTTGCGCCGCATGGCCCGTCCTGCGGCGGGTGAAAAGACGCTGGAGCGCATCGCGGAATGGCGCAGCATCTGCCCGGATATCACCCTGCGTTCGACCTTCATCGTGGGTTATCCGGGCGAGACCGAGGCCGAGTTTCAGCATCTCCTGGACTGGATGGACGCGGCGCAACTCGACCGGGTGGGCTGTTTCCAATATGAGAATGTCGCAGGCGCGCGGTCAAACGCCCTGCCCGACCATGTGCCCGATGAGGTCAAGGCGGAACGCTGGGCGCGCTTCATGGAAAAGGCGCAAGCGATCTCCGAGGCCAAACTTGCCGCCAAAGTCGGGCAGCGCCTGGATGTGATCGTGGACGAGATCGACGCCGAAGGCATCGCCACCTGCCGCACCAAGGCCGACGCACCGGAAATTGACGGCAATCTGTTCATTGACGAAGGCACCGAAGGGCTGTCACCGGGCGATATCGTCAGTGTCACGGTCGATGAAGCGGGCGAATATGATCTCTGGGGGCAGATCGCACGGTGACTCTTGCGCCGTGACATCTTCCCTCTGTCACAAGGCCATGTTAATGGCTGCGCGGCTTGGGCAAACCCTGCCCTGACAGTATTTCTGGAGAATAACACATGGCCATCGAGCGCACGCTGTCTATCATCAAACCCGACGCAACCAGCCGCAACCTGACCGGCAAGATCAACGCCAAATTCGAGGAAGCTGGCCTGCGTATCGTCGCGCAGAAGCGCATCCACCTGACCAAGGCACAGGCCGGCAAGTTCTACGAAGTCCATGCCGAGCGTCCCTTCTATGATGAACTGTGCGAATTCATGGCCTCTGCGCCGGTTGTCGTGCAGGTTCTGGAAGGCGAAGGCGCCATCGCGAAAAACCGCGAAGTGATGGGCGCGACCAACCCCGCCGATGCAGCGCCCGGCACTGTGCGCGCGGAATTTGCGCAATCCGTGGGCGAGAATTCGGTCCATGGCTCGGACGCGCCGGAAACGGCTGCTGTGGAAATCGCGTATTTCTTCTCTGGTCTGGAACTGGTCGGCTGACCTGCCCCCGGAGGGAATGAGGAGAAAGCCCCGGACCGCGTGTCCGGGGCTTTTTCATATGGTGACAGCCCCGGAGAAAGCCTTTCGGGATTTCAACGACTTGACCAAGGGAAGATGTCCCCATTTCCAGCACCGGGATGATGAACAGCCATTTACCCCGCGTCAGTTTCCTGCAAGATTACCACCATGTTCCACCGCGTTGAACTGCCTCTCTGGGCGCTCGTCCTGATCCTTGGTTTTGCGACAGTCACCTTTGCGTCGCATTTCCTGTTTCCTTCGGTCCGCTGGTTCTTCCGGCGACGGATGGAACGCGCAGTGGCAAAGCTGAACACGCGCCTGCAGCGCCCGATCGAGCCGTTCAAGATCATGCGCAGGCAGGATCAGGTCACGCGTCTGATCTATGACCCGCAGGTGATGGAAGCAGTGCGCGAATTTGCCCGCTCCGAGGGCGTGCCGCCGAATGTCGCCTTCGAGAAAGCGCGCTCCTATGCGCGCGAGATCGTGCCGGGGTTTTCGACCGCGACCTATTTCGGCTTCGCGATCAAACTGGCACAAAGGATCAGCCAGGGGCTGTATAGGGTGCGAATCGGTGGGGCGGACAGCCCGGCACTGGCCCAGATCGACAGCCGCGCTGCCGTGGTCTTCGTGATGAACCACCGCTCAAACATGGATTATGTGCTGATCACATGGCTCGCGTCGAGCCATTCGGCACTCAGCTACGCGGTGGGCGAATGGGCGCGGGTCTGGCCGCTCAAGGCATTGATCCGGGCGATGGGGGCCTATTTCATCCGGCGGCGCTATTCGAACCCGCTTTATCGTGCGATTCTGGCGCGCTATGTGCAGATGTCGATCCAGCAGGGCACAACACAGGCGATCTTTCCCGAAGGCGGGCTGAGCCTGAACGGCATGGTCGGACCGGCCAAGCGCGGGCTGCTGCATTACATCGTGCGCGGCTTCAATATTTCGGACGGGGCCGATGTGGTCTTTGTGCCCGTCGCGCTGAACTATGACCGCATCCTTGAAGATCGCATCCTGATCAATGCCGGCATGAAGGGAATCCGCCGCTTTCCCGTGCGTGTCCGGGTTGTGATCGGCAATGGTCTGCGCATCCTGTGGATGAAATTCCGCCGCCGGTTCAAGCCTTTCGGGTATGCTGCAGTCTGTTACGGTGCGCCAGTGTCGCTGCGCGACTTTCTGACGCAACAGCCCGATGCCAGCACAGAGACGCTTGCTGAAACCCTGATGGAACGCATCCGCGCCGCGGTTCCTGTGCTGCCGGTTCCGTTCGTGGCGGCAGGGCTGGTGCGCTGTGGCGGCACCGCAAGCCTGTCAGAACTGCAGGAGGCCTGCGCCGCGCTCAAGGACGATCTGATTGCACGACACGCCTGGATGCATCTGGAGAATGAGCAGGATTACAATGCGTTAGCCGAGGGTCTGGCAGCGCTGGAGCTGCGTGGCATGATTGTGCGAGAGGCCAAGAAGATCAAGATTGCCGCAGGACAGCAAGAAGTTCTGGGGTTTTACGCGGCGTCGGTCTTGCAGCGCTGCGATGCCCCGCTCGGGATTGCCCCCCCGGAAACCACGCTCCTGTCTGACCCGGACAGCAGCGAGTCACCCAAGACATAAAATTACAAATCATGTCGAATTAGGGTTGCATTGTTGCGCGGCCACTTTTATCCATGCTGCAAGCGCCACATGATTTTCTGCGGCGCAGCAACGGCTCTGGATATTGGAGGCACATATGGCTCTGGACACGCAAGACGGCATCGCAACCTATGATGCGCCTGAAAAGGATCTCTACGAGATCGGCGAAATGCCCCCCTTGGGCTATGTGCCGAAGAAAATGTATGCTTGGGCCATCCGCCGCGAACGGCATGGCGAACCCGACAAGAGCTTCGAGGTCGAAGTCGTGGACACATGGGCCATCGACAGCCATGAGGTTCTGGTCCTGGTGATGGCCGCTGGCGTCAACTATAATGGCGTCTGGGCCGGTCTGGGCGTGCCGATCAGCCCCTTCGACGGTCACAAGCAGCCCTACCACATCGCCGGATCGGATGCTTCTGGCATCGTCTGGGCCGTGGGCGACAAGGTGAAGCGCTGGAAAGTCGGCGATGAGGTCGTCATCCATTGCAATCAGGATGATGGCGATGACGAGCATTGCAATGGCGGTGACCCGATGTATTCGCCCACCCAGCGCATCTGGGGCTATGAGACGCATGACGGCAGCTTCGCGCAATTCACCCGCGTTCAGGCCCAGCAGCTCATGCCGCGCCCCAAACACCTGACCTGGGAAGAAGCCGCCTGCTACACGCTGACGCTGGCCACGGCCTACCGGATGCTGTTCGGTCATGAACCCCATGACCTGAAGCCCGGCCAGAATGTGCTGGTCTGGGGCGCGTCGGGCGGTCTGGGGTCTTATGCGATCCAGTTGGCCAATACCGCAGGCGCCAACGCCATCGGTGTGATCTCGGATGAGAGCAAGCGCCAGTTCGTGCTGGATCAGGGCGCAAAAGGCGTGATCAACCGCAAGGATTTCAACTGCTGGGGGCAACTGCCCACGGTCAACACGCCCGAATATAACGACTGGCTGAAGGAAGCGCGCAAATTCGGCAAGGCGATCTGGGACATCACCGGCAAGG